>NZ_CP046245.1 GCF_009735625.1 Moorella glycerini
TGAAGCTGTTGGCGCAGTTTCAAGGGCCGTAAACGAACCCCGGTTTGGTGGGGCCGCCAAAGGGCTTCAATCTTGCCGTTCCCTTAACTAGATTATCCTTTAATTACGGTATTTAGTCAAGGCGCTGGAAGAAAAAATTTTACACATGATATGCCGGGATTGATTTACCAGTAATATTGGGTTAGAATGGAGGCACAAGGCAGGTGAGCGCCATGCCGGAGGAAAGCTTACGGGAGATAGCGGCCACCAACGAACCGCATCATACCCTAGCTTCGCCCGAGTTTTTCTTCCTCTTGCAGAGGATTGATAAGCTGGATGAAACTTTAACCAAAGAAATTAAAGACGGTGATCAAAAATTAGAAAGCCGTATTGATAAATTAGAAAACCGCATTGACAAACTAGAAAGCCGTATTGATAAGCTGGATGAGAAATTTAGCGGCAAATTAACCACATTGAACTATTTTGCGGCAGGAGCTCTATTTACCTTAGTGACAGGGTTTATTGGGGTTATAGCTACTTTACTTAGCAGGTAAACGATACTCAAAACCAAGGCTGTGGAGTGCCTCACTCAGCCGAGGCGTTTTAACCGGCCCCTTACTTCTGCCAAAGTAAAGGGTCAATTATTTCCCCAGATGGCGATAGGACGGGATTTTTCCCGCCCTATCGCTATTTTTATGGGCGAAAAACTTTTAGCAAAGGAGTGGCAAGCAGATGCGCAGGAAGTTGGTTGCGGTTTTACTGTTAGCGGTGATTGTTTTCATGATGCCGTTGGATGCATGGGCCTGGGATTTTAAGGACAAGAATGCTTACCCACCGCCTCCAGGCTACGGCAACCTCACCTACACCCGCACCCAGGGGGCCTACATCGATTTTATCCTTGTCCACCCATTCAGCATCTCTTCCAGTAATCCAGAAGGGGGCTCCCTGGGGGACTTCGGCCCCACCGGGCCCTACCGCAGCACGGCGGAATACCTTTTCGCGCCTGATAACCGCGATGCCCAGGGCAACCTAATTTTGGGGGACGGTTGGGGGTTTATCAATCCTAAAGATGGGTTAACCCCACCGTCCTCTGATTTGAATACCTGGCTTCAAGCCCTGGAGTGGCCCAAGAGCGGCGGCTGGTACAACGTCACCGATGCCGGGGCGAAGCAGGGCAGCGCGGCTATAAGGAACATCTTCTACCACATGCCATATGGCACATATATTTTTACTTCATCTAACATCACCGGTGCCAGCAAGACCAACCCCATGCTGGTCAGTCCCGGCCCCAATTTCGATACCGTCAACGACGGCCAGCGCGACATCCGGGCCGCCGGGAATTTTCCGAACAACAAGCCCACCTACCTCTTTAACTTAACCAAAGACGCCGCCATCGGCCTGGTGCATCGCCTGGAAACGCTTTACCCCAACATGGGCGTTTACTGGGTCCCGGAGGTAGGCTACGAGCACAAGAAGGTAGCCTGGACGGCAGACTTGAGCGTGGCCCAGCTTACCGCCGGTTCTCCCGGCAGTAACGGCCAGGCGCCTTTCCAGGCCGTTGTTGAAAACCTCTCGCCTTTTGACGCGGTTAACGCCCTTTTCACCCTCTACGCCTGGCCGGAAGGGGAACCGAAACCTTTCCAGGTGGCCAGCCAGAAGGTTAATATTCCCCGGGGCTCCGTAGCCGCTGGAACGCCGGGAGCGTTAACAATCAACGGGTTCTATGCCGCGCCTGAGGGAAAGAAGTATACCCTGATTGCCGCCATCAACGCCGTTTACGACCCTAACGGGGTAACCCTGGGCGGTGTGCCGGGAAGATGGCAAAAACAGCTGTATAACCCCACCTACAACGGCCAGGTGCCGCCGGGGATTGGTACTTTCTTAGAACCCTATTACGACAACAACGTTAAGCAGGCCAGCCAGGATGCTTATGTGCCGCCTTCCAGCGACGGCGGTGGCGGCCAGGGCCTCCAGGGCAGCAATGACCTGGCGGTTACCGGCCTGGATGTTTACGACCAGAACGGCAACAAGGTCAACAGCGTGGTGGTGGGCCAGGGTTATAAGGTTAAGGCCACCTTTGCCTCCTCTTTCCCGGTTAATGGTTTTGCCTTTGTGCGGCTTTATGACTACGATAAGAGCAATTCGATGATGTACCTGGTGGACCGTGCCTACGAGTATTTCCACGCCGGGGAAACGCTTACGGTGGAGTGGAACTGGAACCCGGGCCATACCCAGTTTAAGCTGATTGCTACGGTGGATTATGACTACAGCAACGGCAACTGGGTGCAGGAGAAGTTTGACGGCAAGTATATCGAGATTACCTATGAGAACAACAAGCTAGAGAAGGATTATACCGGCACATCCGGGGCCAGCGGCCCGCCGCCGGGCGAGCAGCAGCTTACGGTTGGGGCTTATCACCCCATAGTTACCAAGCGGGTGCCTGTCTACCGGACGGTAACGCGGGAGATTGTTGAGACCTACTGGCAGGAAGTGCCCTTAATACCGGCGAACACCCCTGAACCGAAAATCAGGGTCCGGCTAATCCAGTAAGGGATGGTGGTTGTTATGGCCAAAATAAAGAAATATTCCCGTGGGCTTGCCCTGATATTATTTTTAAGCTTGCTCTTGCCCATGCCCGGGAAAGCCGTGGCGGCGCCCGCAAAGATATGGGTAACCCTGCAGGGCATTAAAGATCTAAATGGCAATCCTACAGGAGATAGAAACGTGTATGGTTACTTTTACTATGGAGACAGGGAAGATCTATTTATCGAATGCGATCCTTCTACCGGCAAGGAAACCCGCGCTTACGTGCTCAAAAAAACCTCCAGAACAGAGCAAGCGCAGGAACTGGCCGGGTACCAGGAAACACAATATGAAGATACCAATCGCTGGCGGGAAGTCTGGGCGCCGCAAATAAAAAACGGGTTTACTCCCCGAAGTTTTTCCTGGTTAATACAATTTACGCCCAATCCCACATTGTTCTATGTGCCCTTTTTCCCTGTTGCTGAAGACCTTAAACTAGCTTTCCCTATCGCCGGGGCGGACTTTATGGACGCGACACCCAACGGCCGGTATGGCTGGAACCCTTATTATGGCGCGTACCCGTTATATTCAGCTGTGTCTGTAGGGTCTTATCCGGTAAAAATCAACCTTATAGCAAACACGACTGTTGACGGGTATAGCCCTGGCTACTATCGTGTAAATCAAAATATTACAGTTCCAGGGGGATTGCCTGGTTACTACTGGTGGCAGTCATTTAGCGCCAATGCAGCGGCAGTTAATTATTATTTTACTTATAGGCGGGATTACTGGCCCTACTACGATGGAAATAATCACGACGAGGCGACATTATATTTATATTACCAGGTACTAAGCGTCGGCGACCCTGAAGCGCCGGAATGGGCCAAGACAAACGCTGCAAACAACCGGAATGGAGCATCATGGGGAGCCGGTTATGGTTATGATCATTGGTATGCTACCGCTCCTAATCAATTTTATGCTCGTTATTCCTTAAATGGTTATTATGCATCATATATTATTACTCATGTAAACCCAAGAGGCTATCAATACGGGCACGAAATAAATTGGCCTTACAGCGGGTATTATTACGGTGATACCAGCATTGCAGTGATTAAAGGACCCGTGTTCGATACTGGCGCAGATCTGGTTAGATGGGTACCGGCACTAGGAGTGGATAGTGGGAATAGTGACATCCAGTATGGCGCATTTGCGGTTGATAAGAGTAATCTCGGCTATAGAATTGCTAATGATAGTTTAAGACAAGTTGATGCCTGGGTTGACTTCGGCAACCGCACCTTCTTTGTGGCTAACAGGGACAGCAGCCATGTTGTCCAGGTGCCTGCCAGCCTTGATATTAGATGGGGAGGGCTGGGATATAGGGGCGTGAGTTGGAGCGGCACAGTTTTTTTAAATCCCGGGGAAATTAAGGCGGCCTATATCTGGCCTGATAATTATCCCAATACAGCCAAGTACAATGATGAATATTCTGTTGTGCATATTAATTGTTACAACCCAACATATTATTTCCCGGGCCTTCAGGGCGGGGAGGCGATGATAGGCGAATCACGTTACACCAGATGGGCAACAGGAACATATCCATTATCTCGGTTTGAACCCAGGAATTTATATAACGGCTCCTATTTGTGGGCGCCGCATTGGGTTACAACTTGGGGATGGTGGGTGAGTTATTATACTGCATATGGCGCGTGGTCGCCTTGAACCGGGGTTAGGCCCCGGTTTTCTTTTTTAAGCGATCTATTTAGCAAAGGAGCGTGGTTTAATGTTTGCTACTATCCAGACTGACCCGCAGGCGGCAACCGTGGCACCAATTAAAACAGTAGGCGTTGACGTGGGTTACGGCTTTGTCAAAGCCGTGTCGCCGGTGGCCAGGGTCTCTTTTCCCGCGGTAGTGGCGCCTTATGTTGAGGACCCCCTAAGCGGGATGTTCCGCGATGGGACAGGCCATAAGGTAAAGGTGCGTAAAATAAGCGGGGAGGTAGAGGAAAAGCTTGTCGGCGAGGCGGCCCTGCGATCCCTGGCGGCCACCACTTCTTTAAGCCGGGAGAAACCGGCGGCCCTCCATGACCTGATGCTGCTGGCGGCCGCTTACCTGGCAGGTGCCGGGGATAAAGGACCATTCCCCAAACAGTTTGACCTGGCGATGGGGTTGCCCCTGGCCTATTTCCGTGGCCAGAAAGATGCCCTGAAAAAGCGCCTGGAAAGCCTGGCGGCCTGGGTGAGCGTGGACGGCGGGGAGGAAAGGCATATTAGCTTCGGTAAGGTGCTGGTGTTCCCCCAGGGGGCGGGCGTGGTGCTGGCGGGGGATGTAGCCCTGCCCGGGAACGGGTATTTCGGCGTGGTCGATGTGGGTACCTACACCACCGACTACCTGCTCTTTGAAGACCGTGGTGATGGCGTGCCATGCCCCCTGCCGGAGGCCTGCGGCAGCCTGGAGGCGGGTGTCCACCTGGTACACCGCGCCCTGGCGGCCGAGTTCCAGCGCCAGGCAGGTGCCCCCCTGGCCCCGGCCATGTACCAGGAGGTTGTTGAAGATGCGCTAGTCGGCCGGCCTATTCACTATGCAGGCAAGGATATCCATCTTGAGGAAACGTTACTAAAGGCCAGGCGCGACGTCGCCCAGGCTATCGCCCAGGGGGTGCTGGCGGCCTGGGGCGGCCGCGCCGGGTTTGTGGCCCTGGTAATTCTCGCCGGCGGCGGGGCCTGCCTGTTTGACGATGGGTTGTTGCGGGCCTTGCCGGGGGCTAGAATAGCCAAAGACCCCTTCTTTGCCAACGCGACCGGTTATCTAAAGATGCTTGGCGGGATGGCTTAAGCCTTGCAATTACTGGGTTTCATAGCATTTTTTCGGCCATTTGGCGGGAAAGTCGCCTAGTCTAGACTTAACCCTGCCGTTTTGGCGGGAAAGGGAGGTAAAAAAGTTGCCTCAAGCATTGAAAAGGCTGGAAATTCGTGTCCCGCCAGACCATCCTGTTTTCCGCTATCCTCCCCGGTTAAGGGGCCGAGTGGCCCGGGAGTGGCTGGACTTGGGGATGCGCCTGGCGGGTATCGAGGAAAGGCTGGCCAGGTTAGAAGAGAGGGGGCTTGTGCCCCCTGTCCCAGGGGACGCCAACCGGAATGGAAAGAGGATTGACCCGGACAAGTTCAGGGAAACCCTGGCGGGGATTTTTGATTTTTAAAAGAGAGGTGGTGGCCAGAGGTGGGGGAGAAGAACCCGTTTGTACCGGTACACGTGCAGGTATCAGAGCTGGTCCTTATACCTGAGAGCGAAATTATTGTTTTAAAGCTGCCCGGGCAGCCGCCCGTGACGGTTTACTATATCGGTCCCGCCCAGATTGAAAAGGTAGAAGAATATTTTGCCGGGCGGAAACCATACAGCCCCTGGCGGGAAGGCGGTGATCTCATTGCTCAAAAAAAGCGACATCGAAGCGGTAATAAAAAATCCCGGCAGGATACGTGTCTACTACCAGCCGGTAGTGAACCTTACGTCCGGGCGGTTATGGGGATATGAGGCTTTGGTCCGGGGGGAGGGAATCCTTGCCAAACCGGGGCGGCTCTTTAAAAGCGCCGCGGCCTATAGGCTTTTGAGCGAGCTTGATACGGCCTGCTTTTGGGCTGTCCTGGCCGGCGGCTACCCGCCGGAGGGTTACTTAAGCGTTAACGTGACGGCGGCAGGGCTGGTTGATATTGATGCCGGTGCCTACGCGAACCCACGCCTGGTCATCGAGTTAACCGAGTATGGCTGCAGGGATATACAGCAATTAACGGGCGCCTTGAGTGCCTGGCGCGGGAATGGCGCCAGGATAGCTATAGACGACGTTGGGCCGGATATAGGCCAGCTGCGGGCGGCCCTGCACCTGAAGCCGGATTTTATCAAGTGGGACCGATCTTTGGTAGCCAGCTGCGTCGGCCATTCTTCCAAGCGCTTATTCCTGGCCCAGGCCCTGGAGGTGTGCCGTTACCTGGGGGCGGAGGTAATTGCCGAGGGAATCGAAAGGCCGGGCGAGTTGAAGGTTCTGCAGGACCTTGGCGTTGAGTATGGCCAGGGATACCTGTTGGGTCGGCCGCAGCCTGGATGGGAAAAGGCTTGGGTTATGGCCGGTGGGGGGTGATATGCATGCGTATCGGGGTTGACCTTTGCAACACTATCGCCAATGTAAACGTCATGCTGGCTATGAAGTTTACCTGCCTTTCGTTAACCCAATACCCTTCCCCGGGAATACCGGCAGGGTATTTTAGTACACCGGAAGGCCTGGAATTGCTGAAGATGGCCCAGCCCTTCCCCTACGCGGCGGCGACATTGTGTTTAATGGCATCCGCCGGGCATGAGGTTATCTACCTCACCAGCCGGCCGGTCCTGGCCGCCAATTTTACGCGGGAGTGGCTGGCGGCGAACGGCTTCCCCGGCGGGGCGTTGATGTTCCTTCCCCGGGGCGATAAGGCATTGTTTGCCCGGCACTACGGGATTGAATGGTTTTTTGAGGATGACCCGCTGGAGGCATTGAGTCTACATGGTGTTGTTAACAAAGTTTTTGTGAAGACCTGGCCTTATAACTATGGTGTCCAGGGGCCGGGGATAAAGAAGTTCATCAGCTGGCGAGAGGTTATGCCGTTAATTGCACCCGGCGGCTTAGTAAAAAGCAGGTGCTGGCAGGCAATATAGCCTGCTAATAGCGGGAGGGTAACAGGTTGAGTGAGATTGTACGCGGCCGTAGCCGGGGGCACCTGGTGGTTGACAATACGCTTATGGATGGGCTCCTGGAGATTGGCGGTATCGACCTAGCTGGTTTTTATACCGCCCTGAAGAGGTTTGTTGACAGGCGTGATTCCCTGGATAGCAAAGCTGCTATGCCCTGGACGGTGGATTACTTCTGCCAGAAGTTCAAGATGGGCAAGCAGCGGTTTTACCGCCTGGCGGAAATGCTCTGGCGGGTGGGTTTGCTGGATGTAACCAAGGATTACGGCAAACTGGCCGGCCGGGAAGGGCCGTCCGGGTGGAGAAACCGCTATGCCATCCATGATGACCCGGGTTATGAAGGCCCGTTGCGGGAAATACGCGGGGGGACATTCAAACATACCGGGGAAGAGGGGAGGTATTCCGATACAGAACTTCCTGGGACTAAAGTCCCGGGTATTCCGATACAGGTATTCCTGGAGCGGAATGTAAGAAAAGAAAAGTATAGAAAAGATGATGTTGTTGTTGTAACGCCGCACCCGGAGGCAAAACCTGGCCAGGGAAACCAAACCCAACAGACGGGCAACCCTGCAGATGAGGGCGCCCCCCTTGAAGCCCCGGCAACCTGTAACAACTTAACAGGCGAAGATGGGGGTCAAGGACATCCTGGGTTCGCCAGCCGGGTCCAGGAGGCTTTCATGGAAGCGGTAGGACATCCCTTGCCCGGGGAGATTGTGAGTGAATTATCAGGTTATCCGCTGGATTACGTTCTCGGTAAGATCGCCATGATGAAGCAAGGGAAAGAGAAGTCCAACGCCGCTGGCTGGCTGCTGGAGGCCTGCCGGGAGGACTACCGGCACCTGCCGGGGCCGAAGCCGGCCAGGAAGGGAAAAGGGAAGTTACCCGGGCCGCCGGGATCCGGCAAAGAGCATGACAAGTACCGGGAATTATACCGCTTAGTCTGATTTAAGGTGGGAGGTGGAAGCAGATGCATACCCATCACAAGTTCTACCTCGGCGATGCCCTGGAGGTCCTTAAAGGGCTGCCGGCAGAAAGCGTCAACTGTTGCGTTACCTCCCCGCCCTACTGGGGCCTGCGCGACTATGGCATAGAGGGCCAGGTGGGAGGGGAAGATACCCCGGAAAAATATATCGCCAGGCTGGTGGATATTTTCTCCGAGGTCAGGCGGGTGCTCCGGCCCGACGGGACTCTCTCGTTAAACCTGGGCGACTGCTACGCCAGCCCGGGCAAAGAGGGAAAGTGGGACGAAAAGAGGCGCCAGAAGGGGACCGGGCGGCACCTTTATTACCTGCAGGCCAACCGGGGCCGGTTTGCCGGGCTGAAACAGAAGGACCTGGTAGGTATTCCCTGGGCGGTGGCCTTTGCCCTCCGCGATGCCGGCTGGTACCTCCGCAGCGATATTATCTGGTACAAGCCCAACGCCATGCCCGAAAGCGTGCTTGACAGGCCTACCAGGGCCCACGAATACCTCTTCCTCCTGAGCAAATCCGAACGGTATTACTACGACTACAAGGCTATCCAGGAAGATGCAGTTAGCGGCGATCGTAGTAACCCAAGGGGTTCAGCAGGAGTAATAGGCACCACAAACAGCGGGCTAAGAAAACAAGACGGGGTGGGCAACCGGCGTTATACCGGCTTCAATGCCCGGCATCAACCCCGGGAAAGACGCAATAAACGCTCAGTGTGGATTGTACCAACCAAACCTTTTCCGGAAGCCCACTTTGCTGTTTATCCTCTCGACCTGATCAAACCGTGTATCTTAGCAGGTTGCCCCCCTGGAGGCACGGTCCTGGATCCCTTTGGCGGGTCCGGGACCACATCCCTGGCGGCAAAGCAGTTGGGGAGAAACAGCATTTATATTGACCTGAACCCTGCCTATCTGGAAATGGCGGTCAAGAGGATGCAGTTTGAGGTGCAGGAGCTGTTTGCCACCCACACTTACGAGGTGATCTGGGGAAAAAGGCTAGAAACAGTTGCTACTTGATCAAAGCACATGGAGGTGGCAGGACATGGGTGCGCCACGCAAGCTGATGCGTGATTGCTGGTGAGAGTCCGGCCCGGGTAAGGAATAGCCAACCGCCCGGAACTGGCATGCACGGTGCGAACGGCAACGGACGTATCGAAGCTGCATGTGCAGGAGGGAACAGGCCGTAAGCATTCCTGTAATGAATTAAGGTAGGTGTTGCCAATAAAAAAGCCTCCTGGTAAAAAAATAATAGACCAAAACAAACAAACCCACCAGGAGGCGAGAAACCGAATGAATGAAGTGCAAAAGAAATTACTGGTCCATGGAGAAGTGATAATTGTCGGGATCGACGTAGCCAAGCACAATCACTGGGCACGGATCTATAACCAAATCGAACTGGATGTGGTCAAACCCTTCAAGTTTCATAATAGCAAAGAAGGCTATTATCGTCTAGTGGCAAAAATGGAAGAAGCCAAAGAAAAAGCCAGGGCAACAAAAGTAGTAATCGGCATGGAGCCCACCGGCCACTACTGGAAACCCTTAGCATGGTTTCTCCAGGAGCAGGGTTATACAGTAGTGATAGTCAATCCCTATCACGTCAAAAGGCGGAAAGAGGAAGTAGATAACTCCCCCACCAAGAACGACCGAAAAGACGCCGGGATAATAGCCAAAGTAGTCAAGGACGGGAATTTCCTCCACTGCCTTTTGCCCAAAGGAAAATATGCCGAACTAAGGAACCTGACCGTAACCCGGCGGCAGCAACGCCGGAAACTAAACAGCGCCTTAAACCAACTCCAGGCCATCCTGGACGAATACTTCCCCGAGCTGGGGCAAGTATTCAAAAACCTGTTAGGCAAAGCAGCCCAATGGGTCTTAAGGAACTGTCCCTTCCCCAGGTTAATATTAGCCTATAACCCAACTTTGACACCGCCCCTTAAAAATCAAGGGGTCCATAGGGACAATTGTCACTACAACCCCTTTCTGGGGCTCTTAGTGGCTACCTGAAGGTTAAAATTTTAGGTGGAAGTGGAAGGCCCAAAATTTTTAACAATTCACTCTGGCTTTGTCCGGGCTGGGTGATACTATAAATCCGCTTATCAAGAAACTGCTGGTCAACAGCCTTTATCTCTTCTAATAATTCCAGGATACGGCGGCCGCTTTTATGGGCAACCTTCCAGCGGCGTAACTCTCTTTCTTGACTTTCAGGATCAGGGATTTGTTTCGCCTTAAAAATCTCATCTTCAATATATCGGCGATGTATCACCTCCAGCCATTTTTCAAAGAGATAAGCCAGCACACATATAAAGATGTGTCCCTTAACCCGACTTTCGTTGTAGTGGTAGATAGGCCTCAAGCGAATGAAGTCCTTGATATGGCGAAAGGCGGTTTCTACCTGGAGCAGGTTTTTATAGGCGGCAATTACCTCCTCAGCTGGCAGGTCAGCATTAGTCTGGATTAAAAATTTGCCGTCCCGCAAAGCCTCTTTAGCCAGAGCCGGCTCATTAATTTCAAAGTTGAAAGACTTGCCGTCATAAGTAATATCAAAAATTGGAGCAAGGCCCTTCTTGTTAAGGATAGCAGCTGCTTTAAGCATGACTCCTTTTGTGGTAGGCTTGCGCCCCCGCCGCGGGGTTTCCCGGGCCAGCCTGTCTTTCAGCTCTTGCAATTTTATCCTGGCTTCTTCTATCGCTTTGACCCGAAATTCATAATCCTCTTGGGCTTTGAGAGGATTGTGGCAAAGGATATAGCGAACCGGAGGCTCGAAGTTTTCCTTTTCTTCCTCTTCTCCCTCTACCAAGTTTTCTTTAGGGGGAGCCTGTACCTGCTCTGGTGGTACTTCCACATAAAAGAGGGGGTTATCGCCGTCTATTAGCTGGTATTCTTCGAGGTTTTGGTACCTGGCCAGTAGTTCATCGCTCACTTCCCGGCCGCGTTTATGAAAGCCCAGGATATAACGGAAGTTAGCCTCCTTGAGTTCTTCTAAATTATGACTGGTCAGCATACCCCGGTCGCCCACGAAAATACAGCTCTTGATGGCAAACTTTTGCTTAAGTTGTTCGATGGCGCCAGCCACGGTTACTTTATCAGGTATATTACCTTCAAATACCTGGTGGGCAATAGGCATGCCTTCCGGAGTCACCAGGAGGCCAATATTAATTTGCCGGCAGTCCGGCCGGTGGTCGCGGGAATAACCGAACCTGGCCAGGGGGCAATGGGTACCTTCAAAGTAGCTGCTGGTCAAGTCGTAAAACACCAGGTTAAGCTGATAACTCAAGAGATCCGTAAGCCGGTTGTACAAGTGGCGTTCCAGATAATCCTTCATTTCTTCCAGGACGTCAAGAGTACGGTAAAAATGATGCAACTCAGGCTGTTTCTCTTCCAGTTCCGGCAGGTAAATTTGCCTTAACCATTGGGATACTCCAAGCTTGCTTTTAGGAGCGATGAGGCGGTTTAAAATCATAATCTTGGTGCATAAGGCCACATCCATCTCTACTTGACGATTTTGGAGATAGTTTTTAAAGAAGGCGTCCAGGTCCAGTCGCTCCCAGAAAAAATTCACCACATAGGGGATACCATAATGCTTGGTGCCGAAGGTCTGGAGGTCCTTAACAGTGCCCAGCTCATCTTCCTTAAGGAATTCCCGCAGTTTATTAATAAGCCGCTGTATCTCTTCCTGGGAATACTGGTCGATGTTGCCTAAATGCCCAACCTGGCGCTGTTTTACCTTGCCTTTTTCCCGGTAGGATTCTACCAGGACCAGATAATGGTAGGTATGGCCGCCGCGCCTGGTAGTGATAATACGGGGGAACAAAGGGGCATCACCTCGGTTATCGTCATTACTATTATACCAAGAGATGCCCGGCGTGAAAATACTCTAAGGCAGATTTGTTTTCACTACGTTTTGCCGACTTCGGTAGAGAAAGATCGTTGATATTACTAGTCTTGGTGGTCTTTAAGCCCTTGAAATAGAAGTTTTAGTGTCAAAGTTGGGCTATAAACTCGAAGAATTAGCCACTGCATTAAAAGAAGCCAGTAACCACCGGGTAGGGATGAAAAGAGCCCAGGCCCTCTACCAGACGGCCCAGGGGTCCATAGGAGTAACCGAAGGATTAACCGGAGCCCAACACAAGCTAAACGCCTGCCTGGACGAAATAGCCTTTTACCAGAAGCAAATCGAGCAAACAGAAGCAGCCATGGCCGATATTTTGGCAGGAATAGATATCGCAGGCAATTTATTAAGCATCCCCGGTATAGGCCTGGTAACAGTAGCCGGCTTTTTAGGCGAAATAGGCGATCCCCAAAATTACGAGCACTGGAAGCAAATCCAAAAACTCGCCGGACTGAACTTAAGCGAACAAAGTTCCGGGCAGAAGAACGGGCAAAGCAAAATATCCAAACGCGGGCGAGCCGAATTAAGGAACCTGTTATACCAAGCCAGTCTAACTCTAGTAGCCAAGAACCGTGAATTTAAAGCGTTGTACCACTACTTCCTGACCAGGCGGGAAAACCCCTTAAAGAAAAAGCAGGCCTTAATAGCCATAGCCGTAAAATTGCTACGGGTGATGTACGGCCTGGCCAGGAAGAAAGAAAACTACGACTCTGACAAAGTGTTAGGCGACTATCGCCGCGCCCAATTACAGCAAGCAGCTTAAGTAAAAACCCAAACACAAGGTAAAAAGTCTTGGGTGGGGGAAGCCATATCATCTCCATAAGGGCATAGACCCTGCTTGTAAGTACTGGCACAACCCACCCGCCCTCAAAAGGCCGAACGAAGGAATGAAACAGGGCATAGACCCCGGGAGACATGATAGGGTAGCCGAGGGCAAGAAGTGGTGAGGGTAACTGCCCAAGACTTAAAGATTAAACCATCGTCTTGTTGTTGTGGACGATGATGGAGGCTTAGTCTGCCCTTTTGGACTTCATCATAAAAAATGAAAATCTAAGAGAGCAGGAGATTTAACGAGCTAGAAGCAAATTATTGAGATAGGAGATGAAGCGATTGAGCCCCGAAAGTACCAACGTATCCCAGGCCGACACGATTCATGTCGAGGGAAGGCAACAGCAACCGGCCTTGCCAAGGCGAGAGGCCGGTGCCGGGACGGGGTCTTATGAGCACGGCATGAGCCCAAATGGCACGCATCGGAACGTGGGAGAGCCGGCAGCCTCCTTGCCAGGCGGCAAGGTAGCTTCTGATAACCCGGTAAGGGGAAGAGGAAGCCAGGGGGTGCCGGCAGTCGGACCAGCCCATAGTAGAGGTGTAGGTAGGGTAACGCCTGCTGCGGCATGTGAGCCACTCGAAGGGGCTGGCAAGGAAGCGCCGTTGGCAAGGGAAACAGTGTCCCAGCGACGACTGGGGACCACACTGGCAACACGACTGGCCGACCTATCCGACTACTCGCCCAGAGGAGCCAAGGCCCTGAACCTGATGTGCCTGTTCAGTGCCACGAACCTGGGCCAGTGGTTTGCGGAGCTGCGGAAGAACGCAGCACCCGGCGTCGACCGCATGACAGTAGCAGCATACGGCCAGAACCTGGAAGAGAACCTGCGCGAGCTAGAACAGAAACTACGGACTATGAGCTACCGGCCCCAGCCAGTCAGGCGGGTATACATCCCCAAGAGTAACGGCAAAATGCGGCCGTTAGGCATCCCGGCGGTAGAAGACAAGATAGTCCAAGAGGGAATAGCGACCATCCTGAAGGCCATCTATGAACCCCTGTTTCTGGATAGCTCCCATGGGTTCCGGCCCGAGCACAGCTGTCACACCGCTCTAAAAGCCATAGACGTAGCCATCATGCAACGGCCAACCAACCATATCATCGACGCCGATATTCGCGGCTTCTTTGATACTGTACAGCATGAATGGCTAATGAAGATGCTCGAACTGCAAATAGGGGACCAGCAATTCCTACGGCTAATCAAGCGGTTTCTAAAAGCGGGAGTCATAGAAGCAGGGAACTGGCAAGTAACCAAAGAAGGAACGCCCCAGGGCGGCCTCATCAGCCCGGTACTAAGCAACATATATCTCCACTACGTCTTAGACCTGTGGTTCGAGAAAGCCGTCAAACCCAAACTGCAAGGCTATGCGGAACTCATCAGGTACGCCGATGACTTCATCGTCTGCGTCCAGAAGAAAGAAGAAGCGGCGAAGATCCACCAGGCCCTGAAACAGCGGCTGGCCAAATTCGGGCTCGAACTATCAGCAGAAAAGACCAGGGTAATCCCCTTTGGTCGCTATGCCGAAGCAAACGCCAGACGTCGGGGTTTGAAGCCACCCACCTTTGAGTTTCTCGGCTTTACCCACTACAACGACAAGACCCGCAAGGGCTATTACAAGCTAGGCCGGCGCACCAGCGCCAAGAAGTTCCGGGAAAAGCTGAAGGCGATCAAAGCCTGGGTGAAGGTGGTCAGATATGCCATGCCCCTACGCGAATGGTGGCCCATATTCATAAGCAAACTCCTCGGCCACCAGCGCTACTACGGGGTAAGCGGCAACTACCCTCGGGTGAGGGCCTTTACCCAGCAGGCCCTGCATATCGTCGCCAAATGGGTAAGCCGCATGAGCCAGAAGCGGTTAAATGCGCGCAAGCGGTTCTGGGAGTTCGTCAAGCGCCATCCGGTGCCCAGTCCCCAAATCTATGTCAATCTCTACGCTTTTAGCGGTCAACGTGTGTGAGCTTCCTTGAAGAGCCGGATGCGGGAAAACCGCACGTCCGGTTGTTGTGAGGGGCATAACGAGAACGTACTTTCTATTTCTCAAGGAAAGGAAGGAATCAATATGTCTACTCGACACACAAAAACTGGACCCGGGGGTACTGCAAAGGCTTTACAAGCACCGGCGGCCAAAGTATGCGCTGCCTGTCGGCATTACTGGGGCAAAAAACGCGGACATTGCGAGATTGCATCCAGAAAAGTTAACCCTTACGGGGCAGCCTGCCGGTATTTTAAAGCGTAAGGGGATAAGGGAAGATAGGGGGCCGCCGCAACGTTGGACGCCCTTACGGGCTAACGTAGCGGCGGCCTTATCATAAAGGCAACAGCGGTGGGCAGCAGGAGCGCTTTTAAGCGCACCTGCTGCCTTGAATTTAAGCCTCCTGGCCTTCCGGCCGTCCTTAAATTATACCGCCGCCCTGGCCGGTCCGGCAAGGGTCCGGCCTGCGGCATAAACGGCCTCCGCCCCGCCCTCCGGGCGGGTCCCCTCCATTTATTCCTCGGCCCGGCCCTGCGGGCCGCCCTTGCCTCCCGGCCGGGTGGCAAGCTTGTCTGTTAAGGCCGGAAGGCCAAGGGCCGAAGGCCAAAAAAGGCAAGGAGGCGTTACGGATGGCCATAAAGCTGGAGGAAAGCCGGGTCAGGCAGGCAGTTGACAACTTGCTGGCGATGTTTGCCGGCGGCAATTTACCCCAGGCAGTAGCGCGGACTTTTATCAACGCCAGGGCGGGCTACGGCAAACCGAGCGATAAATGGAGCCTGGGCAACCGGCTACTGATGCTCATCGCCGGGACGGAGGATGCCAGGGGTTACCAGCAGTGGCGGGAGGCCGGCCGGAAGGTGAAGAAGGGAGCCAGAGCCTTTTATATCCTGGCGCCGTTGACCAGGAAGGTTATCCAGAAAGTGATAGATCCGGAAACCGGAGAAGAGAAACAGGAGGAAAAAGTTATCTGCACTGGCTTTCGGGGAGTGCCGGTCTTCAGGTACGAGGATACGGAAGGGGAACCGTTGCCGCAGGCGGATTATTCCCCACCGGAATTGCCGCCCCTGTATGAAGTGGCCAGGCGGTTTGGGGTGGAAGTGAAATACCTGCCTTTTGCCGGTACAGCAGCGGGGAGCTTCCGGCCCGGGCAGAAGCAGGTAATCCTTTACTCCCATGACGTGGACGTGTTCTTTCATGAACTGGCCCATGCGGTCCACAATACCATCCGGCCTCTGAAGGGCGGCCAGCACCGGGACCAGGAGATCATAGCGGAAACGGTGGCCTGCGTTTTATGCGAGCTTTACGGGGCGAAAGGGTACCTCTGGCACGGGTGGGAGTACATTAAACATTACGCCAGCCAGGACCCGCAGGCGGCCCTGAAGGCAATCATGGCGGTCCTGGGCGAGGTGGAGGAAGTGTTAAGGCGCATCTTTGAGGCGGAGGGCATGGCTGCGGATAAAGTTGCATAAAAAATAGCAAGCTGGACCACAGCCTTGCCTCCCGGGCAAACAGCCCGCCGCCCGGGAGGCAGGGCACTAAAAGAGGAGGCAGTAACTAATGCCACAGTACGAAGTCAAGGCGCCGAGCGGGAGAAAACTTATTGTGGAAGCCAAGGATTCCAGCCAGGCGAAACGGCTGGCCTGCAAGAAGTGGGGCATCAAGCCGTCAGACTACTGGTGCGGTGTTACATCTCTCAAAGCCAAAAAGGTTAACAGTTAAAGGGGGCGGCTACGATGAAGGAAGGAATTTTAAGGCTCAAGCGGGATGCGGGCGGTTACCGGCACTATATCGAAACAGCCGGCGGGGAGCAGGTTGACCTGCACTGCGGCTGCCGCCTGGCCGTGCAGCTGGCGAAGATGAAATACCTTGACAGGTATAGCGATGAAATACTTTACGAACCGGCAGGATGGCTGCAGGGCCGGTATGAAGCCAGCTTGTATGACGATAATCCTAAGGCGTATCTCTATTTTTCCGTTTACCCGGGCCAGGAACTGGTATGTGTGTTGCCTGAAGGAATAAAAGCCCGCACCGGCCCCGGTGCATAGCCGGGGCACTTGAAGCCACAGTTAAAGGGGGAGAGGAATGGGAGCGGCCAGGTTAGAGTACGAGGGCTTCAGAAAAGCTTCCCGTCGGGAGCCATGCCCAATATGCGGGCATCCTGACTGGTGCGGGTTTAACAGTTACCTTTGCAGCTGCATGCGGGTGAGCGAGGGAGCTTTTAAGCATATCACCCTCAGCAATGGCCAGGTGGCCCACTTGCACCGGCTACAACCAGGAAGGGTCATCCCTGGCAAGGACCGTGAAGACGTTTTTTCACAGGAGGCGCCTTTAGCGTCGATTGATAACCGGGACCGGGTATACCGTAATTTCTTAAGGCTGCTGGACCTTTATCTCCGCCACCGGCAGGACCTGCTAAGGCGGGGGTTGAGCGAATTTGAGATCAAGAGAAACGGTTACAAATCAGTCCCTGATCATGTGCCGCCTTGGTCAATATGCAGGAAGTTAATCCAATGCGGCTTGGATTTAACCGGCATCCCGGGGTTCTACCGGGCCAGGAGCAGGCATGGCGGCAGCTACTGGACCTTTAATTCTTCGCCGGCATATTTTATCCCGGTACGGGATGCTAAAGGCCGCATCCAGGCCTTGCAGCGCCGTATGGATGATACCACGGACGGAAAATACAAGCTGTTTAGCGGCCATACCAGCCAGGGCGGCTGCTCCTGTGGCACCCCGGCCCATATGGCCAGGCCGGCGGAGATAAAGGACCGGCGGGTATGGATCACCGAAGGACCGCTGAAAGCCGACATTGCCGCTACTTATCTTGGTGCGGTGGTCATCGGCGCCCAGGGTGCTGCTTCTTGGAAGCCGGTGGTACCAGAGGTGCTGGAGTTAGGGACGGCAGAGGTGGTGATAGCTTACGACCGGGACCAGGAAACAAACGAGGCGGTTGCCAAGGGTAAAAGGATGCTGGCTGCAGAATTAAAGAAACTGGGCATAACGGTCCGGGAGGCGATATGGAGAGCCAGGTCGAAAGAGGAAAAAGGGATAGACGACGCCCTGGTAGCCGGCCTAAAGATAAGGGTTGTTTGATTGATTTTGGCGATAGCATATGGTACTATGTTTTTGGAGTGGAAAAAGCTGTATATAAACCTGGACAGGTGATTATATGAAAAAGCAAGCCGAAGCATGGTTAAAAATTGCCGCAGAGGATTAGGATTTAGCCGAAAGGAAGGTGACAAATGGTGAGCGTAGCCAAGGATGAATTATACCGGCTTATAGAAGCCTTGCCAGAGAAAGAAACCCCTGTAGTGAAAAGGTTTTTGGAGTTTTTATTAATCCAGTCGAAAAACGAGGACCAGGCGTGGCTGGAAGCCGAACTAGGTGAATTGCCCCCGTATGATTGGGGTCCAGAGGGGCCGCCTAAAGGGAAACCGGTACGGTATGAAACAGGGATCGGATTGATTATTGAAGGAGGCAAACAGTAATGGCCATTGAGGCTGTAGCAGCAGGAGATATTCTTCTGATTGCCCTTCCTGTCCATGACCCTAAAGGTCATGAACAGGAAGGAGTAAGGCCTGCTGTTGTTGTCGGTGTACCTCAAGGCCCTGTGCGCTATCCCGTGGTGATTGTGGTCCCCTTGACAACTAGAAGCGGCCCATGGGCCAAGCAAAACCCTATTCTATACCAGCCTTTACCTTCAGGAGCAGGGGGGATTCCCCAGGCCTCTATAGTTTTAATTGACCAGGTGCGGGCCGTTGACGTTAGAAGGATAAAGGCATATCTTGGGTCCCTAGAGGAAAAGACATTTGAGCCAATCCGATCTAGCTTGCTTAAACTCTTCCAGAAAAAGCTTTTTTATGACCAGGGTTAAGTATTCTTCTGACGACGAGGTACTGTTTATCTATAACCAAACGATCAACCCGGCAATAGACCGCCGGGCGTTTTATTTGTTTGGCCTGGAGCTGTTTGCTTTGACCAGGCACCAAAGGAAGGCTTGCCCACGCAGGCCTTCCTGATTCCAGGAACCAGGCAAATTTGACGGAAGGAGCGCTACGTTACGGCTGATGCCGGCGCGCTCCTTTTAAAGGCAGGATAAGGCGCGGTGCTCCGCGCGATTCCCAGACGCCAGGCAGTGCCTGGCGCTTATTAATTTATAAGAGATGCTCAAGGAGGTGCTCATGATGGGTAAGAGATGCCTAAATGACGCCCGGAACGTAAAAAATCTTGAGGGTACTTGATGTTTTAGAGCGGCCTTTAAGACTCTTTCAATAAATAGGGGGATAGACAACATGAAACGCCTAACCGTGAGATTGCCGGAGGATGTGTATAATGCGCTCGCGTCTTTATCAATCCGCCGAAAGGAGAGCATAGCGGTAACGATACGCAGGCTACTTTCCCAGGCTATATCCGAAGAAGCTGCCGTCGACGGCAAAGACGTAATCACCGATGCGGTCCGCCGGGCGATGCGGGATGTACTGAAGCCCACCGAAGACCGTCTGGCAAAGCTGGCGAGCAAGGCGGCCAGGATGGCGGCGACGGCCACATATTTGAACACCCAGGTCATAGGCGACCTGGGCAGGCGAGACGTGCTCCAGATCTACAACGAAGCTAGGAAAAGGGCTGCGGCCTACCTGCGGGAACAGGATGATGAAGCATGAGCCACGCGCCTTTCGTAATGAAACTGGCCTTTTATCCTCCAACCAGGCAGAACCAGCAGAGAAATGTTTGCCACGTGAGGTACATCGCCACCCGGCCCGGAGCAGACCGCGGCGAACTCGAACCGGAGAAGGAAAACCCCGGCACCGCCGCTGGCCACGTGAAATACGCTGAAGAACGGCCGGGAAGCCATGGGCTGTTCGGCCCGGAGGAAGGGGTCACGCCGGACCTGAAGGCGACGCAGGAAGAGCTGAGAAGCCACAAAGGCATAGTCTGGCGGGCGGTCCTTTCACTTCGAGAAGATGATGCCGTCAGGCTGGGCTATACCACCAGAAAGGCCTGGGAGACGATGCTCAGGGCAACGGTAGCGGAAGCGGCGGCGAAAATGGGAATCCCAGAAAGCAATCTCCGGTGGGTGGCGGCCTTCCATGCCGCTCAGGGCCATCCCCACGTCCATTTGATGTGGTGGGAGAAGAATCCTGCCCGGACCAGGGGAATGCTGTCCGAGGGTGAAAAACGAGACTTGCGCCGGGTGTTCGTAAAAGAAATATACGCCGAAGAAAGGTCCAGGCTCTTAGCAGAGAAGACAGCCATAAGGGATTTACTCCGGGAAACAGCCAGGCAGGACGTTTTACATCTTGCCAGGGAGATAAGGCAGGCCAGGCTGGAGGTCCGGGCGCTGGCGGGCGGGGAACCGGGGATAGCGCCGGTATTAAACCCGGCCGCAGAACAAGAACTGGCCGGCAGGCTTTCCGGACTGGCCGCAATTATGCCCGGGCACGGCAGGGCAGCCCTGGCCTATATGCCTGCCGAGGTGAAAGCCCAGGCCAGGGAAATTGCCGATTGGCTACTAAAACAACCGGGGTTTAGCCAATCCGCCGGGCGCTACCAGGAATTAGCCAGGCAACTCGCCTCCCAGTACACCTTAAAACCCGAAGCTTTGGACGAGGCGGCCCGGAAGGCTTATGAAGATATCCGCGACCGGGTGGCCCAGGTGGTCTTGAAAGGCGCGGCGCAGGTACAACGATTGGAGCAACAGGTTGAGCCTGCGAGCGAAGTTGCCGGGGAATTGCCTTCTGAAGAAGGACTATCTGGAGGCAAATATATGCCGGTTATCCCGGAAAAAATCGCCAAAAGGCTATGGCGAACTGCCTGCCGGGCCGTAGACAGGGCCTACTTGCAGGTGAAACCGGGAGCAGGGATATTAAAACCCAAATTAGAGAAAGAGTTGGAACAAAGAATAGCAGTTCAACTGCAAGAGTTTGCCAAGGCAATGCCGGACCCGCAAGGGAAGCCGGCATTTGCTTACCTGCCGGAAGAACTAAAGGAACAGGCAAGATCTATTGCCGCATCGCTTCTTAACCATGAAGAGCTGCAGGCCAGGTTTAAAGAGCTTGCCGGCGCTAACCCCGAAAAAGCTGGCCGCCTCCTGGAATACATAGCCGACCAGGTGGTGGCTAGGGCTTATGACCTGGTGCCCAGGGAAGTGCCGGACATAGACATGGTGCTCCATCCCGGCCGGGGGTTAAAGGCTGCCTATCGCTTGATGAACGCCCGGGCAGACTGGGTAAAGGATGACAGGGGCGAGGCCTATTGGACGGCAGGAACCATCTACCGGGCTATGGCCCGCCTGGGGGAGGAGGATATGGCCCGCGAGGCGGCAGCAAGGTTCGGCAAAGAAGCGGGGTTGAGTGAAGGCGATATAGATAGGGTGATTAATAATGAAATCAAGCGCATGGAAGAGTTTGCCCGCAAGTGCGAAGAGCAGGGCGTGCCTATACCGGGGCATATAAGTAAAAGCGCCTGGCAGCGGCTAACAGAAAACCTGGGGTTGGAAGAACACGAACTCCTCTATCCCTGGTTCGGCATAAAGAGGACCGGGCCGGAGGACAAACAAAAACAGGAGTTAAGGGAGCAATTGAACGTCCGCCTGGTAGAAGAGCGCATTACCCCGGCTTTAACTGCCATCAGAGAAGCCGGCGACAGGCCGGAGAACCCCAGGGAACTGCGCTGGACCCTGGTGACCATGACCTCAACCCTGAAAGCCCTGGGGGTGGATGAAGCCGGCCGGGAAGAAATACTACGCGGCTGGTGCCGGCGGGCCGGGGTGGAGATAACGGAAGCCCGGCTGCTGGATGTCCTGGACCGGGCAACTATAGGCCAGGATGACCTCTGGCTGGGCAGGCGGAGCTGGGACAGGTTGATGGCCAACCTGGGCGTGGACGAGGCCCCGCCGTCGCCCTGGGAAATAAATATCCCGCGGCCAATGGTGAGGAATACGGGCATAGCCTATGACGTCTGGAAGGCCGCCTGGCGGGCGCTGGAGCGGGAGCGCACCCGGGCCGAAGCCCAGGCGCAGCTTTTGGCGGAAAGGGACCTGGAACGCCGCCGGCGGAAGGCCAGGGAAGAAGGAAAGGAGATGGAGAGGTTGTGAAAATAAAATTCCGCCATGTCATTTTATTGCTCCTGGTTTTATCGGACCTGCTGCTGGCCCCATTAGTGTTAAAGTTGCCCTTATTCATGAAAGCCCACGGTATGAAGCCCGGCCTGGAAGCCTGGAAAAAAGAAACCCTGGCCCACCCCTTGGCCGGACCGGCAATACTGGTGAAGGATGAAAAGATGCGTAACACCTGGATCTGGCTGCAGCCCGCTTTCGGCGCTGCAGCCCTTTCTATTCTGTGGCCCGCCTCCAGGCGGAAAAGCAAGGCCAGGGACGATATAGGCGGTCCCGAGGCGGCCGGCCAGGGCCAGCACGGCACGGCCCGGTGGCGGACCCGGAAGGAGATCGCCAGGACTTTGACCCCCTGGGATCTGACCGGCAAACTGCCGGGAGGCTTCGTGGTAGGGGCGGAAGCCGGGAACAGGTTTACCGCCTGGCTGGACGCAAGCGATACCCACTGCCTGGTCATCGGGTCCACCCGGAGCGGCAAGTCCCGGCGGATCACCATGCCCACCATCTGGGCCCTGGCCAGGGCCGGGCAATCCATGCTGGTCACCGACCCCAAAGGCGAGCTTTACGCCATGGCGGCGGGATACCTGCAGCTGCAGGGATACAAAGTGGTGCTAATCGACTTAAGGGACCCCGGGCGGGGTAACAGGTGGAACCCCCTGGAGCCGGTGATTAAGTCTATGCGGGAGGGGAATATCCCAGCCGCCAGCCAGGCTGCCTGGGACGTAGGCAACATCATCACCCATCAGCAGCCCCACTACGGCGACGCCATCTGGCCCCAGGCCCAGGAGAGCCTGACGGCGGCTTTAGCCCTGGCGGTGGCGGACCAGGCCCCCGAAGGAGCCAAACACCTGGCCAGCGCCTACGCCCTGCTGACGGAACTGGGCAGCGGCGGCGGGGAAAAGCTGGACGAATACTTCCGCCGTTTCCCCCGGGGCCACCCGGCCCGGGCGGCCTACGGCGTGGCGGCCCTGTCCGAAGACAAGCTCAGGAGCTCTATATTTACAGGGACGGCGGCGCAGCTAAGGCTTTGGGCCGACCCGGAGGTGGCCTGGCTGACGGCAGCCCAGGACCACGACATAACAATCCTCGGGCTGGAAAAAGCAGCGGTGTTCCTGGTGGTGCCAGACGAAAGGAGCACCAGGAACGTCCTGGCCACCCTGTACATCAGCCAGGTGTACCAGGCCCTGGTAGATATCGCCCAAAAGCGCGGCGGCAAGCTTCCGGTCCGGGTTAATTTCCTCCTGGACGAGATAGGGAACCTGCCCCCTGTACCTGATTTTGACCACCGGCTCACGGTCGCGGCCGGGCGGGGGATGCGTTTCCTTCTGGCCGTCCAGGACCTGGGCCAATTGAAGGACAAATACAAAGAGGCAGCCGGGACCATTGTTGGTAATTGCGCCACCTGGGTTTATTTATCTACCACAAGAGAAGAAACGGCAAAGACAATCAGCGCCATGACGGGCCAGTACACGGTGCGGACTGAAAGCTACTCCAGCCAAGTGCGGGCCGCCGATTACTCTTCCGGGACCACGGAAGCCTTAACCGGCAGGCCTTTGCTCCTGCCCGACGAGGTGCGGCGCTGGCCGAAGGGATGGGCTTTAATCCTCCAGGCCCGGGAAAACCCGGCCCGGCTGCCCCTGCCGGACATCTCGGAGTGGCCCGTAGCCGGCGAGTTAAAGCCGGTTGCTATAGATAAGCCTGATCAGGAGGTGATTGCAGCCCCGCCGGTGTGGCTGCCCGGGAAGCCGGCGGGGGGCGGCGGAGAAGCCGGAGCAGGGGAGCCCGGGCAGTCGCCGGAACTTTATATGCCTGAAGTGTAACTTTAAAATCCTGAAAGGGGAGATAGGAGACCATGTTGCGCAAGATTGCTGCTACCATGAAGAAAGCCAGCCCGTATGTACCCGTTATCCTGTTGGCCTTCGCCCGGGCCGCCTTCGCCGCCAGCGGCCAGCCCCAGATTGTCACCGGGGCGGTAAACCTCTTGAATGACGCCACTTCCTGGCTATTAGGCATCATCCCGGCCGGTTCCGGGGCCGCTATCGGCTACCACGCCCTGATGAAGCAGATGTCCGACGGCGATCCGGCCACGGCCGCCCACCACAACCGCGCCATGCGGAACGTCCTAATCGGCGGAGCCATCGGGGAGAGTGCTGTCGGCATAACTAAGGTCTTTTTAAGCTACTTCGGGGGGTAGATTTATAGCGCAGGCCCGGCAATACCGGGCCTGCTCCCTTTTTTAGGGGGAGGGAAAGAATTTGGATGTAATCGCTAATTTGATTGTTACCGCCATCAACAAGTTCCTGGCTAGTATCATGGAAAACGCCCTGACTTCCTTCGTCTCCTTCACCGGCAACGAGATGGCCCTGGCTTTACAAATCCTGGACTCGGCATACGTCCAGAGCGCCGTCCACCTGGCCCAGGCGGTGGCCGGGAGCCTCTTAGCCGTCAAGGTAGGGGCCGAAGCCTTGCAGGCCTATATCCTGCACACCCACGGCGACCCGGGGGCTGACCCGGGCGGCCTCTTGAAGCGCACCGCCGTGGCCGCCGCCATCATCGGGGCCGGGCCCTGGCTGGTAAAGACCGTCTATACCTGGGGCAATGACCTGGCCCAGAGTGTGGCCAACCTCTCGGCGGTGAATCCCAACCCGGTCAACTTTCTCGACACCCTCGTATCGTTAGGCACAACGCCTACCCTGATCTTGATCGCCGACATCGCCGCCCTGGGCATCTGGGTACTAATTTTAATCCAGACCGGCATCCGGGCGGTGGAGGTGGCTGCTCTGGCCGCCGTCGGCCCCTTTATGGCCGTAGGATTGACCCGGGCCGATGAGGGGGTGGCGGCCGTATGGTGGCGGGAATTAGTGGTCCTGTCCGGCTCCCAGGCCTTACAGACCTTCCTGGTAAAGGGGTTTTTAGCGACAATCGTGACCTTTACCTTTAACTCCGACGTGTTGAAGTTGTTTCTCTTGATCGGCTGGCTCTGGGTGGCCTTCAAGACCCCTGCCGTCCTGCGGCAGTTCGCCTACCATACCGGTTTAGGAGGGGCCATGGGCCAGGCCGGCCAGACGGCTGGGACGATGTATATCATGCGGCGCATGTTCATGAGGGGGTAGATTAGCGATGACTGCTCTTTTTGGCGCGGGCGCTCTATTATACCTGATCTTTGCTGCCGGAATCTCTTTGTTCCCGGATTATTCCCTTTACCGTTACAACACCTCTATCACAAGAATATTCCTTAACGGTTTTTTTGCCTCTTTCTGGCTGGTGTTAGGCGCCGTTTTCTTTGACTTGATGAATTATTCCTTTGGCCCCGGGCAATTTGGTTACGGCTGGCTTACTGTCGCTTCAGGTGGTCTTAGCGCGCACTACGTTGCATGCTCCAGTGCGGGCGCTAAACACTGCGGCATCAAGTTTAAAGAATGGGCACGGCGCTTTTCGGCAGCCTTGCCAGGCATGGCCCTGGGTCTAATTATGGGCTGGTTATGGGGTAGGGTAACAGGGATATTGTGAAGTTTAGGCAGGAGGTGTCAACTCAAACTTATGTATTTAATACCCAGAAATGTATCGGCCAAATTCGAGTTCTTCCCCGGATTCGGTTGGTTCGAGCTGGCGGCCGTAGTTGCCGGGGCTTTGGTGGGCCTGGGGTTGTTTTTCTTTTCCGGCCTGTTTACCAAATCCGTAGTCCGCTTCGTCCTCTTCGTTATGCCGCCGGGATTGGCCTTCTTCGTTATTAAACAGGGGCCTAACGGCCAGAGCCTCCTGGACTTTATACGGCAGTGGCGGCGCTGGTCTATGGCCCAGCAGCGATATTTATACGTGACCAAAGGAGAGTGAGGATATGGCTTTCAAGCTACCCGGGAAAAAGAAACCTGCCAAACAACAGCTAGTAGAGCAAACAGCGGCCCGGAAGGCGGTCCAGGAGTGGCTTCCCTGGAAGGACATCGCCGGCGGGGTGATAACCAGGAAAGACGGGCAGGTGGTGGCCGTATTGAAGGTTGAGCCCTTCAACCTGGCCCTTAAATCGGAGAATGAGAAGATGCGCGTCATTACCGCTGTCCACGAAGCCCTTAACGGCCAGCGAGAGGCCTTCCAAATCCTTTCCCTGGGCAGGCCGGTGGACCTGGACGCCTACCTGCGGGGCCTGCAGGACCTGGCCCGGGAAGCATCTAACCCGGTTCGGAAGAAGCTGCTGCAGGAGTATACCCGCTACGTGGCCACCCTGGTGGCCAGCGGGGAAGCGCTGGAAAGAAGATATTACATTTTGCTTCCGGGGAAGGAGCAGGTAGAACTCCTGCAGCGGGCGCACGAGCTGGCCGGCAACCTGGAACGTTCCGGCCTGAAGGTAAAAGTTTGCAGCGACCAGGAAATCATTGACCTGGTCTTTGTTTTTACCCATCCCGCCCAGGCGGCTTTTGAGCGGCCGCCAATGCCGGGGCCGTATTTACCATCGCAGGTGAAAGGAGTTTAAAGATGGCTAAGAGCAAAAACACGACAACAACGCCGGGAATTACCGGCCTGGTGGACATCCTCTCCCCCCAGGCCCTGGACTTCGGGGCGAGACAAATAATCCTCGGGGAACAGGTAGCCAGGGTTTTAGTGATTACTGACTATCCCCCCAGGGTAGGCCCGGCCTGGCTGGCCCGGGTAGCAGGGCTGCCGGGGGTGGTGGCCTCTATCCATGTAACCCCTACCGACCCGGCAAACCTGGTATTAAGCATAAATAGGGCCATCGGCGAGTACATCGGGCGTTTGGAGCTGGGCGGCAACGCCCTGGTGATGCAGCGCACCGAGCAGGCCCTGAAGGACGCCCAGGAATTGCTTAGAAAGATTGATCAGGAACAGCAGCAGGTGTTTTACGTAACCGTTGTTCTCCTGGTCCTGGCCCCGGACCAGGAAACCCTGGACCGGCGGACGCGGCAGGTGGAAGCGGCCCTGGCGGCCGCCGGGATGCGGGGGAGGGCGGCCGTCTTCCGGCAGGAAGAAGGCTTGAAGGCGGCCGGCCCCTGGGCGTTACTGCCTGCCGGCATCAAGGACGCCGGGGCGAGAAACATGCCCGCCGAGACAGTGGCCGCCTCCTTTCCCTTCACGGCCAGCGGCATCAACGACGGCAGCGGCGTGGTCCTGGGCCGCGACCGGGACGGCGGACTGGTGCTGGTTGACATCTGGCAGCGGGGCGGGGATAGGACGAATTCTAACTGGACCGTCCTGGCCAAGCCCGGGGCCGGCAAATCTTTCGCGGTTAAGATGTTGATTTTACGGGAACTGGCCCGGGGGGCCAGGGTAATCATTATCGACCCGGAACGGGAGTACCGGGAAATGGGTAGGTTGCTTGATGGAGCCTGGATCAACTGCGCCGGTGGTAAGGGGCGCATCAACCCCTTGCAGGTACGGCCGGTTCCCCTGGACGATGAGGAGGAAGAAGCCGAGCGGGTGACGGCCCAGGGCCCCTTGGCCCTGCACCTGCAGACCCTGCGTACATTTTTCAACCTTTACTTACGGGAACTGAATGACCTGGAGAGGGCGGCACTGGAGGAAGCCCTTACCGAGGTCTACCGCCAGGCGGGGATAGGCTGGCAGACCGACCCGGCAGTTATACCCCCGGAGGAGTGGCCCACCACCAGGGAGCTTTACGCCTATGTCGCTGCCAGGGCGGAGGATAGGCCGGAAACTTACGGCCGCCTGGCGGTACTCTTGCGCCGGGCGGCAGAGGGGGCCGACGCTTCCCTCTGGGCCGGGCCGACCACAGCCAGCGCCGACAGCGACCTGATCATCCTGGATGTCCACGACCTCCAGAACGCCGATGACGCCGTGAGGAGGGCGCAATACTTCAACGTCCTCTCCTACGCCTGGCACCAGATCGAGAAGGACCGCCAGGAAAGGACCCTGCTGGTGGTGGACGAGGCCTGGCTTCTGGTTGACCCCCAGACGCCCCAGGCCCTGGCCTTCCTGCGGGACACTTCAAAACGCATAAGGAAATACATGGGTGGCCTGGTGGTCATCAGCCAGAACGTAATCGACTTCCTGGCCCCCGAAGTGGCCAGGCACGGCCAGGCCCTTTTAGATAACCCCTGCTATAAATTGCTTCTAGCTCAAGGCGAGAAGGATTTGGAAGCCATCACCGCCCTGATGAACCTTTCGGAAGCGGAGCACGACCTTTTAGCCAGCGCCAAGCGCGGTGAGGGCCTGCTGGTGGCCGGGAACCATCGGGTGCATGTGCGGGTTGAGGCCGCCCCTTACGAGATGCCCTACCTCACGGGGGGCGGCCAGTAATGGCCGCCCCGGCGGGGTTGCTGGCCCGCGCGGCCCTGGCCCTCCTCCCGGAGAAGCCGGAAAAAGCCCTGATGTGGGTGCTGGTAATAATCCTTGCTCCAGTTGCCCTGCTGGCCCTGCTCTTCGCCGGGCCAATTGTGATCTGGGAAAGGGTGCCCATCGCTTCCCCGGAGCAGGTGATGATTTACGTTAATGCGGCGAAGACGGTGAGCGACAGCACTAAGTCCCCCTGCGACCCGGGGGTTACCGTAGACTGGCAGCCCCTGCTGGCGATAGATGCGGTAAGGTTAGACCAGGACTTCCGCAAGGCCAGTCCCGGCAGGGCGGAAGACCTGGCCTGGATGTTCATCGAAAAGTCCGGGAGCTGCCAGGTGTGCGACGGCGGCGACCCGCCGAGCTGCACCAGCTACCCGGTCTTCAAGCTGCGCTCCCTGGACCAGGTGCTGGGCGACTTGAAATTAAACCAGAAGCAGCGGGAGAAGGTGAAAAATATCCTCACCGCGGACCTGTCCTTCCTCCTGGACGTGGGGACCGGGGTACCAGACGGGTGGACCCCGGTGGAAAGCAGGCTGAAGTGGCCTACACCGGGTATTTACACCATCACGTCCGGCTTCGGCCCCAGGATAGACCCGGTAGAGGACATTGACGGCTTCCACACAGGGATAGACATAGGAGTTCCTATGGGCACTTCCGTCCACGCTGCCGCCGACGGTGTAGTGGTAGTGGCCGGGTGGATGGGGAACTTCGGTTATGCCGTCTACATCGAGCACGGCGACATGGTTACCATCTATGCCCACCTGTCCCAGATCGCCGTCCAGCGGGGCCAGCAGGTTAGGGCCGGTGACGTGATCGCCTACAGCGGCAGTACGGGCAAGAGCACCGGGCCGCACCTGCATTTTGAGATCAGGGTACACGGCCAGCCGGTCAACCCTATCAATTACTTCAAGTAAACGAATGGAGGGAGAGATGATGGATGAGGCCGGTAAATATGATCATGCCGTCCGGGTTTATGCCGCCCACCTGGAGGCGGTAGACCTGGCCAGGAAAAACGCCGAAGTGGCCAGGCAAGCCCTGGCCCTTGTAGACCCAGGAAACCCGGCGCTGAAGGTGCCTATAAAGGAATATGCCTTGCTCAAGGGTCAGCCCCTTTTGCTGCTGGCGGAAATCTTATTTGGAGGGTATCGGGAGGTACCTCGGCAGGCCATCACCCCAGAATTGGCCCTCTTAGCCGGGGCGGTGGCCGTGGAACGAGGAGAAAGCCCTACGCGGGTCCTGGCCATGTTACATAGATTGCTGGAAAAAACTTTGGAAAGAGGTGAACGCTTATGATGTACGCCCTGCTGATTACCCCGGCCAGGGCGGAGCAGGTGAGAAAAGCCGTGAAAGAATACGGCGAAGTGGTATTCGAACAGGCAGAGGTGATGGATTCTCCGGGAATTCGCAATGCCCTCCAATCTGCCGCCAGGGTGGCGGCTGATGTCCTGATCCTCGATATAGATGCCGGTCCGGGTCCGGACCTGGTAGCCGCCGTCCAGGGTTATCGTATAGCCAGGCCCTATACGAGGATATTCCTGCTGGCACCCGGCAGGCAGACGGGGGATGCTACGGTGGCAAGGCTTGTGGGGTTGGGAGTGTATGACATCATAGACGGCCCGGTTGAGGCCGACTGGGGCGCTCTAGTTGCCCAGGCACTTACCCGTGTCCCGGCCACCTACGCCCAGGCCGCCAGGTGGCATGTCATGAGTGGCTTAACCGGCGAAGAACAGGTAAAGGAAAAAGTAGTGATCGAGCAGCGCCCGGTGGGGGTGGTGACTATTGCCGTGGCCGGGGCCGCACCGGGTTTGGGCTGCACCCATACCGCCCTGGCGATATGCGCTTTTTTAGCCAGGCAAGGCCATAATGTGGCCCTGGTGGAAGACAGCCAGAACCCGGTAATGCAAGATTACCTTAAAATTATCAAGGCGGACGACGGCCGGGTAAGTAATGCTTGGCGTATAAAAGGCTTTGATGTGTTTCCTTTTGCTAAAACCGGGGTTGACAAATTCATAGAAAGGGATGGTAATTTTATATTTGACGAGCTTTTGCCTGAGTTGAGGGCCGGGCGGTATGAATATATCGTCCGTGATTTAGGGGTAGCTGGCAAAAAGAGGACCAGGGAGGCTTTCAGGTCCAACCTGGCCGTCCTGGTGGCCAGCGCCGCCAGGTGGCGCTGGGGCGACTTGCTAAGAATTGAGCCGTTATCTTCATTCAGCCTGGCGCTGGTTGCCCCGGCGGAACGGGAGGTGAAGGAAATAAGGAAAATCCCGGAGTTAAAAGCATATGTGATGCCGCACCATCCCGATCCTTTCAGTATGCCGGATGAGACACTTGCCGAGCTTTTACGGCCGGTATTGCCCCAGGCCAAAAAGAAAAGTTCTTTCTGGCCCTGGAAAAGGGGTTGAAGTAATTGCAGAAACGGCGATTAGCGCTTTTTCCCTTTTTACCGGCGATAAGAACATTTAATCTGCTACTGGTAATTGCTTTAATAGCGGCGGTATTGTCAGGTTGTAGTGGTAACCCTGGAAAAGTTAAGACTGTCCCTGCCGTGGTTACTTCTATAGCCGATGGCGACACCATCCATGTAAAGCTTGACGGCCGGGAGGAGAAGGTAAGGCTTATTGGCATCAACTGCCCCGAGATAGCCCACCCTGATCTAAACATCAAGGAACAGCCTTACGGCCAGGAAGCTGCGACCTATACGAAGGAAAGGCTTTTAGGGAAAAAGGTCTGGCTGGAGTTTGATGCCGGGCAAAGGGACAAATATGGGCGGTTGCTGGCCTATGCCTGGCTGGAGCAGCCGGTTTCCGGTTCCGCCCAGGAAGTCCGGTCTAAAATGTTCAATGCCGAACTGCTCCTTAAGGGTTATGCCCAGGTGATGACCGTCCCGCCCAACGTGAAATATGCCGGTCTTTTTGTGGAGTTGCAGCGGGAAGCGAAGGAAGCAGGCAGGGGTTTGTGGGGACGGGCGCGGTAGGAAGGATATCATGGAGCAGGGCCGCCGTAACGTCTAAACGGCCTCCGGCCTGACATAGCGGTGGCCCTTTTGTAGGGCAACAGCGGTGGGCAGCAGGAGCGGCTTTAAGCGTACTTGCTGCTTTGATTTAAGCCTCCTGGCCTTCCGGCCGGCCCTAGATTATACCGCCGCCCTGGCCGGTCCGGCAAGGGTACGGCCTGCGGCATAAACGGCCTCCGTCCCGCCCTTCGGGCGGGTCCCCTCCATTTATTCCTCGGCCCGGCCCTGTGGGCCGTCCTTGCCTCCCGGCCAAGCGGCTGTGTTTTGGTCTCAGGACCGGAAGGCAGAGGATTAAAAGCACAATGATTTAACGATTTTAAACTTTTCGCTCCAGTGTTGCCGAAGGAGAAAAAGTCTTTTTGCCCTTGGAAAAGGAGGTAATCTAGGATGGTAATGGTTAAATTTGTAGCTATAAAAGATAATAGAAAGAAAGAATGGAGAGCCTTTTGTGTTGAAACAGGGGATTCTGTAAAAGGAGCAACTCCCGAAGTCGCGTTCACTCTCCTCCTTAAACAAGTAGAAACTCGGATGAAAGAGCAGATACCTCCTTTATATTGTTCACTTTCGCCCCAATTCCCTCGTAGAATTCCTAGGTTTTTGGTTTTACGTGGTTGCCAACGCCAGCCATTCTACCATTTTAAGGTTTTTCTTTGGTACTTTTTATATTTGCTAGAGAAAATTTTTCCTCGTTGTGGAGTTACGACTTATGCTGTTTCTGATCCATTATGGGTGCGGATGATATATTCTCCGTAAAACTCCCTTAACGTAATTAGCATCCAGGCCTTCCGGCCGGCCTTGGATTATACCGCCGCCCCGGCCTATTGCCGTCAAGGCTGGCCCTTCGGGCCACCGCTTCGCGGCGCTTGCGCGGCCTTGACGGCGGCCGGGGCGGCAAATGCTGCTGTTAAGGCCGGAAGGCCTGGGGGCTGAAGGCCCGGATGGAAGGGAGTATGGCATAGGGCGAGAGGATAGGAAGAACAGGGTGTGCAGTAGGCAATATTGATAAATTGGCAGGCCTGGGGTAAAATGGTGGTAAGGAAGGTAGTATTGAACGGTTAAGGTCTTTCCTGGGAAGAGGTTAAAAAGAACTATTATGCGATAGTCAGAGATAAAGAGGCCGGGAGATAAAATATGGATACTATACAGGTAAGAAGAAGGCAAAACGAAAAGAAGTTTGGTAATTGGGATGAGTTGCCAAATGGGGGAAGAAGATATTGGTATGACGTTCCTGGCCGCAGGGGTTGGAGTGCCAGGTATGTAAAGGAAGTAGATAGTAACGAAAATACTATTTACTTCTACCAGGAGATTTATGATAACCGGAGGCAATTGGTTGAAGTGCATCGAAAATACCCTGTAGACCACGGTCATGAGAAGGTTAGCGAGGTGCAAGAAAAATGATAACCAAACAGGATGTAGCCAATAAGCTGATTAGCTACCTTGGTCACCGCCTCACCCTTGCTGAATTGGTAGACTGGGCTGAAAAAGTGATGATGGAAGAGGAATTTGAGGAAGGCGATTTGCCATTACTAAGAGATATAGTAGCACGCTTGGGTTTAAGCGATACTATTGCTTTCGGCTTGAGCTGGGAGGATTGCAGGAACTTTTTACGGTCTCTCGGGTATGATGTAGAAGTTAGGGTTACACGGCTTGCCAGCAACCAATAAAGAAAGCGCCGGTACGCCGGTGCTTTTTGATTCCTAATGCACTTTACCACTGCCCGCCGGCCAGCAGAAAAGGCGCACATCTGGATCTATCTGAGGCGGGATTTCCTGGACACATGACAGTAGGCGGGGCATCGAATAATTTCAGAAGCGCTGTTGCCATCATATCTGAGACCCTAACATAAGGTGCGGATACGCTTAACAGGTAGTATAGGCAGCCGTCCGGTTCTAGGGTTTTTGTAAAACAAACCTTCGTTTTTCCCGGGAACTCGCCCCAGTGCCTGGGAACTGGCATTACTTCAGTGTTGGGGTCAAATATGTATTCCTCCGCCGCCTTTTTTATGAACTCCGCTGTTTTTTTGGCTAAGTCAACATCAAGCTCAGGGTCATAATGGTATTCCTTTTTCATAAGACCTCCGCCACCTTCATGTTTAAATCCGCCCTGCCACCCACCAGCACCGCCAGCATATATCCTTTTGGCATCCTGCTGGTATATATGGCAAGCTCGTTATATACCCAGACCTTACGTCTTAAAACGGCAAGTCTTCTTCCTTAATCTGTAAATCATCCTCTTCAGTTTTTATTCTTATTGCTAGTAAATTGCCCTCCTGATCAAACTCCGTGACTACTTCCCGCGAAAGAAGTTCCTCCAGCATTATGTATAAAGTAGCATCATCGCAAGGCTTTAGGATGCCTGCCTTAAAAAGTGTTGTTTCGTTTCCACAGTATTCGCAGTAGCGGGCATCGGCGACATTGTGGGCATGGCACTCGATACAATCATTATATAGGTATAACCCGCACATTTTACAGTAAGATGCACCTTCCGAGAAATCCGTATTGCCGCATCTGGGGCAAATAGTGAATCGCATATTTTCGTCAAGGTTAATTCTCAATACATCTTTTTGCATGGTATTAACCTGCCCTTTCTCTTCGGCCACCGCTACCGTAGCTATGGCCATCTCAACTTCTTTGGTGGCAATTCGCCGTTCACAAAATAATTGCTCAATGTTGGCCTTGGGATAGATATGTAGCTCATCTAGCCGGTTTATTACCGCTTGCCACGATACTTTAAAGATATTCTTTAACCGGGCTAATTCGTTAACAGTTAATGGTAATCTTACCGCCTTACGAAATTTATCTTCAGGCATCAAATATTCCGAGGTAAATATATTGGCCTCCCGGTTTAATATCCAGTGTTCATAAGGCAGCAGATTGTCAACATCGAATTCTTCATGATGCTTTAGTACAATATGTGCCGTCTCATGGCCATAAGTCCAATTGTCGCGGCCTTCAGGGAGATCGCGATTGACATATACCTCGTACTTTCCATTTCCCAAGGAGAGGGTAAATCCTTCCTCGTGAATAAAATCAGGGTCTTGGGAAGAGCTAAAAACCTTTAACACTGCGACCTGCTTTATAACCCACCTGGCGTCAATGCCATTCTCGTCCGCTAACTTCAGTTGCTGCCGAAAAAATCTGGCGGCTGCAATCGCTTGCGCCTTCCTAACCTTTTTTGGTCTTTTTTTACCCATCAAATATCATCCGTATCCTCTATTGCTGCCTTAATGATTCTAGCAATACGCCGACGTTCTTCTGGTGTTGGTTTCCTCCCGCAGCGTCGCAGCACGTTTGTAACTTCAGGCCAGTCATCTTCTATAGTAGAGCGGTGCTGGCCGGGGTTAGGGTCATCTGTCCTACCTAAGAGGTAATCCACGCTGACGTTGAAAAAGTCGGCGAGGCGTTGAAGGGTGGCAGGATCAGGAACAGCCCTATTAATTTCCCAGTTAGCTAAGGTGGCCCTATTTACATGGAGGATAGAAGCCAATTCATCTTGGGTTAAATCCTTTTTCTTTCTTAATTGTTTAATCTTATCGCCTAATGTGCTCATAAGCCACACCTCTAATTGTATAATAAATCTTTTTGTGTAACTCCACAACTTATGTGCAAAAATTAAACTTTTTTTTCAAAAAAGCTATTGACTTGTGCAGATGATACACTATAATAATGTGTAGAAGGCACACAGAAACAGGTGATGAAAAATATGAGAGTGGAGCTTTTTAAAGCCAGAAAGGCAAAAGGATTAACCCAAGAAAAAGTAGCCCTCGCAGTTGGAATAGACCGAACAGTATATACGCGTATTGAACGGGGGGTTCGAATACCCACTGTAGATGTGGCCATAAAAATAGCGTCTTTGCTAGGGAAACAGGTAGAGGAAATTTTTTTGCTAGAAAATGTGCATGAGACACACAATTTTATCGGTACCCTAATCCCTTCTGGTACAGAAGGGAAATAAAGGATAAAGCAACTTGAGTTTAATTGTGGTGATATTCGCTGTTTCGCGTTCCATATCCTTCCAAAGAAAAAATAATGTCATCAGGGAGAGAATAAAAAGTGCCGGACCAATCTTATATAGCCGTAGTATGCCTATCAGAAGATAAAATCCAGAGAAAAAACCGGACACCAGACGCGGAAAGAAAATGGCGCAAGCGCCATGGGTTACCTCCACTTCGGGAACAAGGCAAACGCGGACCTGGCAAAGCCCCTAGAGTGGACCGCCAGGAGGTAGCCCGGGCCGTGGCCAGGGTGATAGTGGATAATCCCTTAGCTACCACTAAAGTCCTGGCCGAACTGGCGGGCCTAATCAGTGAAGAAGCAGACGAAAAGGACCGTAAGGCTGCCGCTGAACGGGTGCGCCAGGCATTGAAGGATCTGCAGAAAATGCCAGGGCTGGCCGGGGATGAGGCCCTGGCTGAAGCGGTCCGGCAGGCATTTGCGAAGCGGGAGAAAGAAAAAGAAAGGCGGCGACAGGAACGGGAAAAAGAAGCAGCTGAAGCGAGTGCTTCCCAATATGATGAAGATATCCAGTGGCTAATGGAACAGCAAGCCATACATGTCATCGAAATGAGTAAAGGGACAAAAATTGGAGGGATGGATTTACTCAAGTGGGCCGGCAGCGCCTATGAACTGGACAGTAGCCGCAATAAGTACATATGCACCTTGGACCCTACCAGCCGGCCGGCAGACCTGCCGTTAATGATATCAACACTGGGTAGTATACCTGCCGCCAGCGGGTTCAAAAAAGGTAAGGGCGGCGGCAAAAAACCTCTCCTTCCATAAAATACCGGGTTATACCCGGTTTTTTGTTTTTCAGGACATGCCGGGCGAACAAGCCGTCGTGCATATTTTCATAGAGGAAGGGGGAGTGCTTATGCAAATAGGGCGGCCTGTACCAAGGATAAGGGTTATTCCTGTGGGGAATGTTGCCGATCACAGAAGGGCCTATGCCCGGGTGGTTGATATTATACGCCAGGCCTGCCCTGACAGGCAGGAAAACCCGCAAGGGATGTTGAAGGAAGTAAACATGAATCCTGCTATGGGGAAGAAGAAAGATGAAGGCCGTGATTTACGCTAGGGTAAGCACCCAGGACCAGGCCCTTGGTTTTTCCCTGGCCACCCAGAAAGAACTCTGCGAGAAGAAGGCCCGGGCTTTAGGGGCTTTAGAAGTCGAAGTTGTTGAAGACGCTTACACCGGGACGGAATTGACCCGCCCTAGCCTGGATTATGTGAGGCAGCTCGTAGCCGCCGGGAAAGTGGACCTTGTAGTTGTCTATGACCCCGACAGGCTTTCCCGCAACCTTACAGATTTGCTCATCCTTTGCCGGGAATTTGATAAGGCAGGAGTAAGGCTGGAGTTTGTTAATTTTGACTGGCAAAAGACGCCCCAGGGGATGCTTTTCTTGCAGATGCGAGGGGCCTTTGCCGAATTCGAGCACGCGCTCATAAAGGAGCGTACCCAGAGGGGCAAGGCCAAAAAAGCGGCCAGCGGCAAGATCCGCTGCTACGCCAAGCCTTTTGGTTATGGCTGGGACGCCGAGGGGGATACCCTGGTAATTAATCCCCAGGAAGCCGAAATCGTCAAGCAAATGTTTGAGTGGCTAACGGATCCCCTGGAACCATTAACTCCCTGGCAGATTACCCAGAAGCTGGGCCAGGTGTATCCCCAGGGTCCTAGGGGCAAGGGGTGGGTCCACTCTTCGGTGGTACGGATGCTGAAAAATCCCGTATATACCGGCCGGTTGAGGCGCAAGGATGAGCAGCCTGATTGGAAACCGGTCCTTGTGCCGGCCATAATTGACCAGGAAACCTTTATGAGAGCCCAGGAGATGCTTGCCAGGTCCAAGCGTTTTAACCCTAAGACTACCAGGAGAAGATTCCTGTTGCAGCGCCTGCTGGTATGCGGGGAGTGCGGGAGGAGGCTTACGGTCGTCACCCATAACAATCCCCAGAGGGCGAAGTATAGCTATTATACCTGTCCCGGGCGTTACCCTACCAAGTTTGACGACCAGGGCCGGGTAGGCAGGTGCGGGCTCCCACCCTGGCGAACTGAAGAAATAGATAAGACAGTATGGGATACTATAGCTTCTATAATTAAGAACCCGGAGCTTTTTTACCAGTATATTACCAGCGAGAAGCTGGAAACAGCCAGCATTCCCCGGAGGCGCCTGGAGGAAGCGCGGAAGAGGCTAGAGCAGGTGCAACGGGTGATCGAGCGGATTGACCGGGCTTATTTTATCCTGGAGGCGTTGCCCGAAGAAGACTACAAGCGTTACCGGGCGGAACAAGAAGGAGAGCTAGTAAGAATAGAAGAAGATATCAAGAGGCTTGAAGCCGTAATTAACGCCCAGGAACAGGTGCAAAAAGGCGTAGAATTCCTGCGCCAGTACGCTGAAAACCTGGCAAGGTCGGTGGATGAACTAAATTTTTTTCAAAAGCAGAATATCACTCGCGAGCTGGTGCAGAGGGTAAAAATATATGCTGACGGTAGCCTGGAAATAGAAGGGTACTTTAACCTCCCCTTTACCGGGCCGGGCAAAAATGTCCCGGAACATTGCGAAGAACTTACAATATTAACCCCACAGAAGAACTTAAAAGAACCACCTTGCAGTAGTGTTTTAACTTGCACACATCGAGAAGCCTGCTTATATACATACAACTTCCTGATACCCGCAAAAACCAAATAATTTCTCAATAGGTTTCCCTGATGGCGCGGTATTACCCGCGCTTTATTTTTTGGTTGTTATGGTGATTGTAGCATAATTTTTTAAACCCCGAAAGGAGCGGTTACATGGTATTAGACATAATCCTTCCTGATCCAGATCCCCCTCTCCAGCCAGGGGAAGGAGGTGGCAAAAATGAGTAAGAGGTGCCAGGTTAGGTATGTGAACCGGGATAAAAGCCACCCGCTGTATGGCCAGGCCGGGACCATACAGGTGAGGGCCAGGGGGCCGGGACCGAGGAATTTGCTTGTAAGGCTGTATGACGGTAACCTGGTGGTAGCGCCCTGGGGCAACTGGAGAATAGTAAGGGAGGAGACTAAATGCTGGAGCACAAGAGAATCTTGCTTGCCGCGGGTAATTCCCCGGCGGTAGCCTGGTTTAAGGCCCGTTACCCTAAAACTGACATTGATAGCAAACTAAAAGACGGGTGGCTCCCTGACGCCGTCGTGGCCGTCCGGAAATCCCGCATGGGCGGGGTAGATGATCCAGTCGCAATAGTTGGGGAAACCCTGGCCCGGGGTAGCCTCCCGGTCGTTGTTATCGTGGCCGGCAAGAAAGATAAGACAGGGGAAGATATCGCCCGCCGGGCTGGAGCCCTGGGGGTCCCGGAAGCATGTATCCTTTTTGCCGGGGAAAAGGGCATCACCGCGCCGGATATCGCAAAAGCCCTGGAAGATGCGCTGGCCGGGGAATTGCGCCCGGCCCCCTTGATTTATTACGAAGAAGAGGAGAAAAAGGAAGAACCGGTAGAGGCCAATGATAACATTAAAGGCGTAAACGTACCACAACAGCTAGAAGCCTTGCCTGGAATAAGGGAAACAGCAGCCTGCCCGGCGGTAGAACCGGCGGGGAATGTAGACTGGTCCCCGCTTGCTCCTTACAAGGACAGGATTGTTCCCTTCCTTAGCCCTTGCGCCGGGGTGGGGAAGACCACCCTGGCGGCAGCCCTGGCGGCCCATATCACCTCCCAGGGGGGACAGGCAGCAGTTATAGATCTGGAAACACCGCCAATGGTCCGTTTGCACCTGGGCAACACCACCCTTGAACGTGAAGGAAGCTGGCAACATACTGTAACCCCGTGGGGGGCCCTCTGGGTACCTGAAAAGCATGACCTGGCTGGCATAGCCGCCTTATTGGGCCAACTGGTGAGGGACGGTTACCGGGTGATTATCGATGCGCCCTATTTACGGGTACCGTGGGATAATTTTGCCCGGCAGGTATACGTTGTAGGCGGGGACCTGCGGGCCTTATATGCCTGCCAGGGGCAGGAAAACCTTAATGATGCCATCCTGGTTGCCAACCGGGTACCGGTTGCTGCTTTAAGCATCTGGCCCTCGGTGGTGGAAGATGTTTTAGGCAAGGTACCGGAAGTAGTTATTGCCGAAGATCAGGAGGGCTGCCAGGCGACGGTAGCCGGTATGGCGCCGGCTATAGTCCCTCCCGGCAGCGAAAGTATCGCTGCCGGCATTGGTGCTTTGGTTGCCCTGCTATGGCCGGAAGGGGGATCTGCTGGTGCGCCTGTTTAAGAATTACCGGCTGCTGCTGGTGCTGGCCGCCGCCTGTGCTGTAATGGCGGCCCTGGCCGCTACCGCCGCTATTAATTCTTATTTAAACCTGGTAGCGGTGGTGGTGGCCAGCCGCGACATCAAGCCTAATGAACTTATTGGCGAAGGCGACCTGGCCCTGAAGGAATTCCCGGCAAGAATGGCAGGAACGCACTGGCTGAGAAGTATGGAGGGCGTAGCCGGGAAAGCGAGCACGGGGTTTATCCCCGCCGGGATGCCTATAACCAACTCGATGTTGTCCGAACCCGCAGATGCGGGCCTGGCCGGCAGGCTCAAGCTATACCCCGGCACAGTGGCTTTAAGCCTGGAGGCCAAGAATGATACCACTGTAGGCCAGGCGGTAAAGCCCGGGGATCATGTGGATGTGTATGCCCTTTCTAAAGGCGGCGGCGCTCCGGGGGCAGCGCCGGGCGCCCAACTTGTAGCTATTGGGGTTCCTGTGCTGGCCACCCCGACAGGGAATGACGCCCTGGCCGCTAAGGCAGTGGTGCTGGCCGTGACGCCGGAACAGGCAACCAGGATACTTAATGCCCGGGCCGCCGGGGATGACCTGGCCTGCACCCTGAATAAGGCGGGAGATTAGAAACCTCGAGCGCAAAAAAGGCGGGTGACCATCAATTGCTCCTTGTATTCGGCGACAAAGATTTTACCAGCGCGTTCCTCAATAAAGGTTTTCCCTACCCGGTGGTAGGGGTGGCTGACGACACCATGGCGGCTACCGCCATGCTCCAGGAATCCCCGGCCAGGGAAGTGGTGGTGGGGTTCCCGGGCACGGAGGGGGTAGAATTTGCCTTGCACGCGGCGGCTCTATACCGCGACCGCCGCTTTTATCTGGCTTTGGGCGGCTTGAAACCCACGGCCGGGCTATATGCCCGGGCGGCGGCCAGGGGGGTAAGCATCATCAGTTACCAGGCGGCAGCAGCTGACATGGCACGCATCCTGGGTTCTACCCCTCCTGATCCCAGGCCGGCGGGCAAGCAGGAGCCGGCAAAAGCGCTCAATATGGCCGGTGCTGTTACCCCTGGCAGCTTGAAACGCCAGCTGGTGGCCGTCTATTCCGTCAAGGGCGGCGCCGGCAAGACGGCCATCGCGGCCAACCTGGCGGCCTGCGCCGCCGCCTGGGCGCAAGGAAAAGGCCTGAAGCACCGGGTGGTCCTGGTAGACGGCGACATCGGCGGTGCGAAGACGGCCGGGGACTGGTTGCGGGTGCCGGAAAACGTAACCCAAAACCTCCTGGTCTGGCAAAGCCTGCCGGGCCTCCCCGGCTGGGATGTAGTCGAAAAGATGCTGGTCAAAGTCCCCGGCAACATAGATAACCTGTACTTTCTCCCCTCACCCCAGCAGGCGGGGGCGGAAGCCATTAGCGGCGAGTTGATGGTCCACGTATTGTCCGTCCTGGATCAATACTTCGACCTGGTGGTAGTAGACTTAAGCACCCGGGTAGAAGATGACGCCACCCTGGTGACCCTGCAAACGGCGACGACGATCCTGCTGGTGGTTACCCCGGAGATAGGGGTTATCAAGCGCACCGAAAGCCGGTTCTTAAAACCGGCGGCCAGGCTGCAGGTAAACCTGGCCTCCATTCTGGTAGTATTAAACCGGACCAATCCTAAAGTGCCTTTTAAACCGGCCGATATCGCCGCCCAGTTCGGCGGCATCCCGGCCTTCCCGGAGGCCATACCGGAAGATGACAGCGTCCTGGCCTGCCTGAATGACCCCGGGGCTGGCGGCCCGGTGGTCCTGGCCCGGCCGGGATGCGCCTTTGCCGAAAAAATAACGGCCCTGACGGGGTCCGTCCTGGGATTAGAGATGGCGAAACCAGCCGCCAGCAGGAAGAATAAGCTGCTGGCCTGGCTAGGGCGGATAACGCCGGGCCGCCAGGCCGCGTTTTAAAGGAGGTGGAAAAGCATGGTGGCCCCATCGCTGGCGGCGAAGCTTTTAGGCAGCGAGCAAACCTGCCTGACCAGCGACGAAGTTGAAGAATTGCGCGCCCGGGTGCTGGCCAGGGTGCGGCGGGAGAACCCCAAAGCCTTGAAGGACCCCCGCAACAATGAAGGCTACCTGCGCGGCATCGCCATGATGGAAAGGGGCGCCACCCCGGCCCTGGTGGACAGCGTGGTCAGCGATATGCTGGGCTACGGGCCGCTGCAGCGCTATATCTTCCCCGTAGAAGAACGCTACCGCAACGTCACCGAAGTCCTGGTGCCCGCCTATGATAAGGTTTACGTGGAAATCAACGGCAGCCTGCAGAAAACGGAAACCCGTTTCCGCGACGAAGAACACCTGCGGGCCGTAGCGGAAAAAATCGTCATGTCCTGCGGCCGGCGGGTAAACGAATCCGAGCCGGTGGTAGACGCCAAGCTGCCTGACGGCTCGCGGGTGAACGTCATCATCCCGCCGGTAGCCAGGGGCGGTACCACCATGGTCATCCGCCGCTTCCCCCGCCCCATAGCCCTGGAGGACCTGGTAGACTGCGGCGCCATGACGCCAGATCTGGTCGCCTATTTGCGCGAGGTGATCGCCAGGGGCTTGAACGTGGTGGTGACCGGCCCCATGGGCAGCGGCAAGACCACCATTCTCAATGCCCTGCTGTCCCTGGTGACGGCAACCTGGGGGCCGGACGCCAGCATAATCATCTTTGAGGATATAGCCGAACTGCAGCCCCGGCATGAAAACATACGCTGTTTTGAAAGCCGGCCGCCCGGCCTGGACGGGCAGGGCGAAATAAGCATCGCCAGCCTGGCCCAGGCGGCCATGCTGCGCCTGCGGCCGGACTGGATCATCCTGGGGGAGTGCCGGGGCGCTGAGGCCTATTACGTACTGCAGGCCATGTGCGTCGGCCACCCGGCCATGACCACCTTCCACGCCATCGACGCCGTGGATGCCGTCCTGGGCCGCCTGCCGGCCATGGTGATCATGTCGCGGGAAGGTCAGGTTGAAGGGCGGGCAGCGGCCCTGGACCGCATAGCCGGGGCGGTTGATGTTGTTTTACATGCCGCCAAGGTAATTAAAGGCAGCCAACGGGAGAGAAGAATCGTCCAGGTGGCCGAGGTGATGATAAGGGAAACCCCCGCCGGCCGGGTACCGGACCCCCGGACAATCTTCCGTTTTGACGGTAAAAAACTGGTCCAGGTAGCCGAACCCCATATTTTTACTAAAAAGAAGGTGGTGTTCTGATGCTGGCCTTCTTTTTTGGTGTTGCCTTCCTGGCCGCCTTCTTCTTTCTCGCCGGCCTGGCGGCCTGGCATAAGCGTAACCCGTTAACTGAAGTGCTGGAGGCATATTACCGTAATGCAGCTGCAAGGCAGGGAAAAACCAGGCGCCCGATACTTGCTGAGCTCTGGCAGGTAGAAACAAAAGATGATATGCTGCCCCTGGCTTTAATTGCGGCTTTAACCGCCGTCATCCTGTCGCTGGGTTTGAATAAACCCGGCCTATCCGCGATACTGGCCCTGGCGGCCTTTATTTTTGTTCCGCGCGGTTATGCCTGCTGGCAAAAACGCCGGCGGCAGGCCCTGTTTTTAGCCCAACTGGGGAGAGCGGTGGATAACCTGGCCTCAGCAATCCGGGCCGGGGGTTCGGTTCTTGACGCCCTGAAGTATGCGGAGGAAACTTCACCCGGGCCAATAAAATTCGAGCTCAAGCAGGTGCGTGAAGATATCATGGCCGGGGCCCCTTTGGAAAAAGCTGTCAAAGATATGGCCGCCAGGATTGACCTCCTGGAAGCTTACGTCCTGGCCGACGGCCTGGCCCTCCTGGCCGGGGCGGGCGGGGGTTCTGATGCCGTGCGCCTGCTGGAAGGCGCCGCTGGGTTCGTGCGGGAACGCGAGCACCTCAACGCCCGGATAGCTGCCGCCACCGGGGACGTGAGGTGGGGCTTCGCCGTGGTGACTTTTATCCCTTTGTTGCTGGGCCTGGTAATGTACCTGGCCATGCCGGAATACCGTGCCGTGGTGACTACGGCCCAGGGGCGCCTGGCAGTCCTGGCCGGGATAGGCTGCCTGGTTGGAGGGCATATCATGGTGGCCCGTATTATCAAGTCAGGCAAGCATTTGCTATAACCCGGGATGCAGGAGAGGATGAGAAATGGAAAACTTCCTTGCGGCCCAGGCGGAGGCGGAGAGGTTCTTGCGGGTGCTGCCCGGGCTGCTCCTGGGCGCCGCGACTGCCATGCTGGCCATGCTGGCCGCCCGGGCACTAATCCGGGCCGTTGTTATCTCCTGCTTGGGCCAGGAGGAGGGGAAACTCATCTGCGGGTTGCTGGAAATGCTGGTGGTGGTGCTGGCCATCACCCAGTTTTACCAGCAGCCGGGTGTTCTGCTTACCCTGCTGGGCTGGTGCGCCGGGCTGGCCGGGACGCTGCTGGTAAGATATTGCAAGCTGTTGTAAAAAAGGGGGGATTTCATGTTTTTTACCCTTATGGCTGCTGCAGCCGTCTTTTTCTTTTTCCTGGGCCTGGGCGGGCGCCTGCAGAGAAATTCACTGGCAGAAGCCCTGGAACAGCTAACCCGGCCCCGGTTTTCTTTCCGGCAAAGGGCCAGGCAGCTGGCGGTCCGGCTGGGCGACCTGGCCTGTAAACTGCCAGTGACGCGCGATTTCCTTAACCAGGAGGCCCTAGCAAACCGCCTGCGCCTGGCAGGCTACGGCTTCAGTGCCGAAGAATGGCTGGGCTTGTGGCTGGCGGCAAGCGCCGGCGCCCTGCTAACGGCGTTGCTCCTGGCCTGGGCCGGGATAATACCCCCGCCCCTGGCGCCGGTCCTGCCGCTAGTAGGTTTTTTACTGCCCAAAGCGCTGCTCGATCACCGGGCAACCCAGAAACGCCGGGATCTGACCCGCGAATTTATGGTGTTCGTAGAAAAAATAGCCCTGGCCGTAAGCGCCAGCGTGCCCCTGATCGCCGCTTTCCGCAACGCCGCCGGTTCGCCCGGGGTTTTAGGACCGGAAATCACCCTGCTGCTGGAAGAGTACGACCTGGGCACGCCCTTGTCCCAGGCCCTGGATAATTTCGCCCGGCGGCTGGAAATGGCCGAAGCTGATGATTTCGTGGCGGCCGTTAAAAACGCCCTGCGGCATGGCGGCAGCTACTTGCCGGATGTACTTTTCGGTTATGCCCGGGAAATGCGCCGGATGCGGGAGGTCCGCATTGAAGAGATAGCCAGAAAGATGGAATCCAAGACCATTATCCCGGTGGTCCTGGCTGTTTTCCCCGGCACGGCCCTGATTGTCGTAGGGCCTATCGCCATCAGCGTTATTAAAGCTTTTATCGGGGGGTGAGTTAAAGCATGGGGTTTTTAAAGGATGAACGCGGGATGCTGGCTACCAGCGTGGCCATGCTGGTGCTGCCCCTGGCCCTGCTGGTGGGGATGATCTTCCTGGACATCGGCCGTATTCATTTTACCCGCGGCCAACTGCAGGCCGCCGTTGACGCGGCCGCCCTGGCCGGGGCCCTGACGGCGCGGGCGGTGCCGGCATACAGGTATGTGCCGGTCACGGATGGCGGCGGCAATATAACCGGGGTGCGGCAGGAATTGCTGGGCATCCGGGCGGAAATCGACCCGGCGGCGGCAGAGACTGCGGCCAGGGAAACTTTCCGGGGAAATACCTGCTACCTGAACGGCGCGGAAGGGCGGCAAAGGATGGTGGAACTGGATGTGCGGCCAACGGCGGCCACGGATGATTTTAAGGGGAAAGTTATGGACGCCAATAAGTACCTGGTGCAGGTAGTTGCCAGGCTGAGGACTTTCGTTGCCGGGCCGATGTTTTACCTTTATGGCCAGGCGGATGAACTGAAGCCCGTTGGCGCTACCGGCATATCCGAAGCGGTGGTGGTGCAGTGAAAATCTTCTTGGGCCTGGCGGGTTTTGCTTGCGGCGCCATCCTGGCCAGCTACGCCGGCCTGCTGGCCTACCGCCTGCCCCGGGGGAAATCGACCTGGGGGAGATCCCGCTGCGAGGCCTGCGGCCGCGCCCTGGCCTGCTGGGAGCTTATTCCCCTTATGGGTTTTTTGCTCGTGAAAGGCAGGTGCCGGCGATGCGGCCGGGGGATACCGCTGCGCTACCCGCTTGCTGAGCTATTGTTAGGCGTGCTGGCCGCCTGGCTTATGTTGCGTAGCGTTTCCCTCCTGGCATACTTTAAGGGCATGGTAATCCTTACCCTGGCCCTGGCGGCGGCTATGAGCGACCTGGAAAAGCGGGTGATACCCGACCAGGTTTCTATAGCCCTGGCGGTGGCCGGGGTGTTTTTATGGTGGCTTTCCGCCAACTGGCTGGCGCCCGTGGGCGGGGCCTTGCTCGCCCTGCCCCTGGTACTGCTGGCAGCCTTTTATCCTCAAGGCCTGGGAGGTGGTGATGCCAAATTTTTACCCGCACTGGCGGCAGCCCTGGGTGTTGCCGCCGGGGCGCAAGCCATGTCTTTTGCTTTTATCTCAGGGGGAGCCTGCGCGCTGGCGCTAAGGGTAAGCGGCAGGCGCTTAGCAGGCCTGCCCCTGGCGCCGTTCCTCTTCGCCGGGACGGTGTTCGCCTTGTTGCACTAGCGTTGCCAGGCGGAAGGAGGTGATTTCCTGTGGGCGCGAAATTACGGCGGTTTTGCTACTGGGCCGGCGCTAAAGTTGCCGTGCTGAAAAGCCGGGACGGGATCAGCACTTTAGAATTACTGATTATCCTTGGTTTGGCAACGATTATTTTAGGTGCTACCTATTTTACCGCCAGCAGTTTTATAACACCGTGGTGGAACAATAAAATCAAGCCTCAATTCCCTCAATAAGCGTTTTCCCTGCCCACGCCCTCCCCGCCGGTTGCCGGGAGGGCTTTTTCTTTTTGGAAGGGGGTGCCTGGAAATTGAGGGGAAGTAAGGGGATGACCACCTTAGAGGTGTTGCTGATTACGCCTTTTGTCCTGTGGTTTACCCTGGCGGGCGTGATGCTGGTACACCTGTTTGTGGCCCAGACGGTTGCCGCTTCGGCCGCCAGGGAAGCGGCGCGGGCCCTGGCGGTCTACCATGACGGCGCCCTGGCCAGGAATAAAGCCAGGGAGGTAATTGCCGGCACTTTGCCGGTAACAAACAGCAACGGCCAGAGCAGCCAGGTGATTAATTCCCCGCCGCCACCGCCGGGAAGCGGCGGGGGGCAGCTGGCGATAAGCGGTTCGCCCGCCCCGGTTAAAAATTACCCGGGTCCTTTTGACCCGGTAACGGATGTCATGCTTTATGATGACGGCATCCATGCCACGGCCATTGTCACCTATCATGCCGAGAACCTTTGCCCCGGCCTGCCAGCCCTGATCCAGCCCGGGGCCAGCCCCTGGAGCAAGTGGATTGATATCCCGGCCCGGGCGGTATTTAAACGGGAATTTACCAATTGATTGAAAGGAGAATGTGGCTTCCATGCGTAAGGGTATTTTAACTTTAATCATTGTTGCGGCTTTTGTTATTGGCGCCATAACCGGCGCCGGCGGCATGTACTACGGCAAGATTGTGCTGCCCATGAGAAAAGCCGAGGCCATGGCCAGGCAGCAGCGCGAGGAGTTCGACCGGATGATCCGGCGGGGGGAAGTAACCGGCGTGAAGCCCGGTGAGTTGACGGTCAAGGTGGAAAAGAGCGGCGACCCGGCCATCGTGGGGCGGGTTATTACGGTGCAGTTGGATGAGCGTACCTCCTACCAGGAAGGGATGGGGTTCCTGAATTTGATGGGGGAGGAAATTGATGCGACCAGGTACCTGAAACCCGGGATGAAGGTGGACCTCTTAGTTAAAGACGGCAAGGCCCTGGCGGTGCACTGGGAGAAGCCGAAGCCGGGGGAACAGGCGGCGCAACAGCCTCCTGGGCAGCCAGGACCGGGGCAGGAGACTCAAGAACAGGGGCAGAAAAAGTGATGCTCCAAAACTAACAATGCGGGGCATTGAGAAATGAGGCCGCCGCAACGTCTAAACGGCCTAACGGCCTGACGTAGCGGCGGCCCTATTATAAAGGCAACAGCGGTGGGCAGCAGGAGCGCTAAAGCGTACCTGCTGCCTTTATCTTAAGCCTCCAAGCCTTCCGGCCGGCCTCGGATTATACCGCCGCCCTGGGCCGGTCCGGCAAGGGTGCGGCCTGCGGCATATGCTCCTTCGCTCCGCTCAGTCCGCTATTCCTCGGCCCGGCCCTGCGGGCCGCCCTTGCCTCCCGGCCGGGCGGCAAATGTTGCAGCTAAGGCCGGAAGGCCGGGGGCTGAAGGCCCTGGATGGAAGGAGGGGGTGGTATAGGGCGAGTGGATAGAAGATCAGGGTGGTGAGTGGTTGGCCATATTGATAAATTGGCAGCCCTGGGGTAAAATGGTGGCAGGAAGGTGATAAAATGGCAACACCTTCAATACCCCTGGCCCGGGAGGGACCATTCATGAATGAAAAAATAGTTTATTCTATGGTCAAACGTATACAAGAAAAGTTTAGTCCCGAAAAAATAATAGTTTTTGGCTCCTGGGCGAGGGGTGAAGCTGGGCCGGACAGCGATGTTGACATCCTGGTTATCATGGACTGCACGCGGGAACAAAAGCGGGAGATACAGGCAGCCATTAGGAAGGAACTACGGGAGTTTAGGGTTCCCAAAGATATTGTAATTGCTAGCCCGGAGGACATAAACAAGTATAAAGATGCCTGGTGGACCGTTTACCATCCTGCCCTTGCAGAAGGGAAGGTGCTTTATGAACAGCAGTGAGAGGGAACAAGAAGCATTGAAATGGCAGGATAGGGCGAGAAGGGACCTCCGGGTAGCGAAGATGCTTTTTTATGATAAAGAACCGGAATTTGATTTGGCTTGTTACTTATCACAGCAATGTGCCGAAAAAAGCTTGAAAGCCCTCTTAATCCGCCTTGGGATAAGGTTCGCTTATAAACATGACCTTGACTACCTGGTGGGGTTATTACCACCGGAGGAGCAAGAGAAATTTTACAACACAAGATTGGAATGGTTAAGCGGATGGGTTACTGAAGGCCGTTATCCTGGAGACGCGGCAGGAGCAACCAGGGAAGATGCCCAGAATGCAATTGAGATAGCAGAAGCTATATACAATAATGTTTCCAATGCTTTGCGAAGTAAATAAAGTACCGGTACGCCGGTGCTTTTTGATTCCCACCAAATTAAAGGAGGCTGATAACATGACCCGCAAACTTGCCTTTGCCGCCCTGCTGCTTGCCGCCCTGATCTTCTCTTTCGCCGGACTAGCCCAGGCGGCCCCGGCCCATGAGGTGGTATTTAAGGTTGGGCGGGGGTATTACGTCACCGACGGCGGGCAGAACTGGATGGACGCCGTTACCTTCGTGGAAAATAACCGTACTTATGTTCCGGTGCGTTACCTGGCCTACGCCCTGGGAGTTAACGAGGAAGGCGTAAAATATGACAACGGCACCGTTACCCTCGCCCTCAACGGCAAAACCATCACTATGACTGAGGGCAGCAAGGCCCTCAAGGTTGACAACAGCGTTACTAATATGGACGTGGCTCCTATCATCAAGGACGGCCGCACTTACCTGCCGGCCAGATGGGTGGCTGAGGCCTTCGGGTATAAGGTAGACTGGTTCGACCCGATCCAGTGGGTGCTGATCCGCGACCAGGCAACCTGGAAGGCGGCGCAGCCGAAGTTTCTGAACGGGCCTGTAGACAAAGATGGGTATCAATATCCCAATATTACGGCGGTGGCTTTTGGGGCGCAAAGCAATACGGTTACTGCTTACCGTGGAGATCCTATAGGTTGGGATGTTGTCCAGAGAGACAATCGAAAAGTAGACTTTCCTTATGCCAAATGGGACGTGACCCTCCCGGGGCCGGTGGCGGTTAAAATGGACCCCATAACCGACCCGGTGAGCGGAGAGGTTTTTCAATATAATGTCGAGGTAAACATAAAAAACCTGCTCCTCGCTTTCGGCGTGCCGGAAGGAGCCATCCACTGGGACGAGGAAACCCAGACCCTGCTGGTGGAGTGCGATTACATTTACCGCGTTGACTCCCCCCTGCAGGACCGCTTTACCGTGCAATACATCTGGATGCGGCCGGGGGAAAACGTGTTCTACAATCATTTCACCGATATTCCCGACCAGGTGAGACATATTGAGTATAGCAGTGAGGACAGTTATGGGAAATATAAACCTGAATATCCAGGCGCGAAGTTCAGCTATGACCCGCAAAACGGCTTTGTAGGAACGGGATTTGCTAAGTACCTCCCGGCTTATGTCTATCATAACGAAATGAATGGTTTAGGCATCCGTGCCTACGGGTGGCAAGGGCTGCACGTAATTTCGATTGGATGATGTAATAAAAGGGTTGGCAAAATATGTAGAATAAAGTAGAATGGTTCTGGGGACGGGCAAGATTAAAGAAAGGTCCCACCTGCCGGGGATTTAATCCCGAGGGGAGGTGGGACTGGTGATATCCGTACCAGAAATGTTGCAGATCATCGGTACATTGCTTTCTCTTATTACCCTGGTAGTGGCCATCGTCAGCCTGCGGAAGTAGTGAAAAGCCCT